>JAMWDE010000132.1:0-2358 GCA_023818905.1 Candidatus Omnitrophota bacterium
GGGTATAATTGTTTTTCTTAACGGAAATGTGCGACTATATAAAAAGGGCGCTGAAGACTGGCGGCAACCGAGATTAAGAGACAAAGTTTGTGAAGGAGATAAATTACAGACTGAAGAAAACTCTACGGTCAAGATTCATTTAAGTAATGGGAATATAATTTCTTTGCAGTCTTATACTGAGATGACCTTTGATACCTTACGGTATGATACTGCCTCAGGTAGTTATGACAATACGCTTTCTGTTAATAAGGGTAGGTTAAGCGCGGTAGTAGAAAGGACAGCCAAACAGTTAACTTTTCAGGTAAAAACCCCAAATGCAGTATGCGGAGTAAGAGGCACATTTATGGAGGTGTTAGTTAATCCTACTGGGATAGGTCAGTCAGTAACCCAGGCTTTCTTTGAGGGAGGCAGCGGTTATCTCACTAGTCTCATTACTGGTCAGACCCAGGATATTGGTGCTGGTCAGAATGCCTCTGTAGATGAGTTAGGTACTCTCTCTAATCCTATGTTTACCTCACCTGAACAGAGAAACGAGATAATAGAAAATTGGGTTTCCAATCAGAATATGGAGAATTATTCTGGCGCAGAAGGAGGAGCAGGGGTAGGAGGCTCGCAGCCACAACAACCGCCACAGGCTCCCTTGATACATCAGGAGAATTTTACGCCAGCAGCAGATGAACTTCAGGATTATCTGGATAAAATCTTCCACCTTAACTTTGAGCAAATGCAGCATCAACAACCGATAATATATATTGGTGATTTCTATTATTCTATGGGTGAGTCGGGTTACTGGGATGTTAGTGGTAATATTAAAATAACTGCTTTTGAGGATTATACTTGGACCGGAAATACTTCTGGCAGTTGGGGTGGTGCAGTTCCTCCATCGTGGTATGATTCATATAGTTCTGATGAAATATTTATTTCGTATTCTATTAGTAATTGGCAGAATGGAACCTGGAGTGGTTCTGTTTCAGGTTATCCTATGAATGCAAATGTAGAATTTCAGGGAACTATAGGTGGTACTTATTCTATTGAAAACGAAGATCCTCCTTGGGGTCACTTTCAAGGTTCAGCCTCTGGTACATGGCACGAGCAATTTCCATAATAACTGGACAAATAATCTTTGTACAGTGCAGAGAGTTTTTAGCCGGCTGTTTTAATAAATAAACAGCCGGTTTTGTTTTGCGTCTTGACTTCAAAATTACATATGAACAAGAAAACTACCTTAAAATTAATTGTAGGTTTTAGCATTACTTTCTCTCTGGCAATTATTTTTTTACTACTTGCGAGGACAAAGGTCTATCAGATTTTTGAACTAAAGGCACTTGACCTAAGATTTGTCTTAAGAGGCAATCGCTCTGCTTCAATGCCAATACTGCATATAGATATAGATGACCAGAGTTTGGAAAAACTTGGTAGATGGCCCTGGCCCAGGGTTTATCATGCCCGGCTTATAGACACTTTAAGAGAATGCCAGGCAAAACAGATTATTTTTGATATCCTTTTTATGGAAGAGTTTAAAGATGAGCCCCAACAGGACGAATTATTGTCAGATTCTATGTTACGCTCTGGTATTACTTATCTTCCTTTTTATTTTAGCGAAGAGACCATTAATGTGTGGTC
This sequence comes from Candidatus Omnitrophota bacterium, assembly GCA_023818905.1. Taxonomy (GTDB): domain Bacteria; phylum Omnitrophota; class Gorgyraeia; order Gygaellales; family Profunditerraquicolaceae; genus JAMWDE01. The sequence continues at coordinate 1,624 of JAMWDE010000132.1, forward strand.
GGAATTAGAACAGCTTCTTCTTCAAGATATCAACATATCTTATGATGAGGCAATCAGAGCGCTTAAGATATCTCCTCAATCTCTAAAAGAAGATGAGTTGTTTTTAGCAAAAAGATATGTGATTGATGAGGTGGTAAAGGTTTTGCTACGGAAAGAACCTGATATAACACTAGATAGGTTAATTGGTATGATAGAGGATTCAAAGGGTTGGTTTCTGCTTCCTTTAGAGGAAAGTTACCTCAAAGAAAGTTTTGCAAGTCAGAAGTTATCTCTATTGTTTATCAATAAATTTGCCAGAGATTTACCTACAGAGAAGTGGCCATTCAAAAAAGAATACCGCCATATCAGTACACCTATTAAAAAATATATAGAAAGTATTAAGGGTAGCGGTTTTATCAATGCCGAGCCTGATTTAGACGGGATAACCCGAAGGGTTCCACTATTTATAAAATACGAAGATAAGATATTGCCTCAGTTGACCTTGGCCGCCTTGATAGATATGTTAGATATAAAAGGGATAGAGGCTAAAAATGATTCTATAATTTTGAAAAACGCCCAGTTTAGTGGGATTGCTAAGGATATCAGAATACCTGTTGATGAAAAATGTAGCATGCTGATTAACTGGCAGGGTAGATGGGGTTATTCCTTTAAGCATATCCCTTACCAGATGATTTTGCAGTTACAGGATACAAGGGAACAGCTGCGTGTTCATATAGAGACTGCAGGTATCCAGAT
>JAMWDE010000132.1:2368-3629 GCA_023818905.1 Candidatus Omnitrophota bacterium
TTCTACTGAAGATGCAGAAGCAATAGACTACCTGAAAAATAATGAGGCAAAACTAAAGGAAAAACTCACCAGTATAGTGAAAGACAAGATTTGTATCATTGGACTTACTGCCACAGGGACACATGATTTAAGGCCGATTCCTTTACAGGAAAATTATCCAATGGTGGGTGTGCATTCAAATCTGATAAATACCATCCTTACAGAAGATTTTATTCATAGAAAAGCAGGAATAGTAAGTGTATGTATCTTTCTATTAACTGCTATTATTATAAGTCTTGCCTCTCTGCTTAAATTATGGAAGAGCCTAGTGTTATCCATTGTTTACGCCATAATATACTTTTTAATTGCCTTTTGGGTCTTTAAGAAATTTGGCCTATGGATAGACCTGGTAGGGCCTTTGGGTATAGTGATTTTTGGTTTTTCCTCTATCACTAGTTTTCGCTATTTTACGGAAGAGAAGGAAAAACTTTGGATAAAACAGGCATTCAGCCATTACCTTTCCAAGGAAGTGATAAACGAACTTATGAGTAATCCTTCCAAGCTTAAATTAGGCGGCGAAAGGCGCACCGTCACAGTTCTCTTCTCTGATGTCAGAGGTTTCACATCTTTTTCTGAATCCCATCAACCAGAGGAAGTAGTCTCTATGCTTAATGAAATCTTAAGCGAACAGGTAGAGGTGGTCTTTAAATACAATGGCACTCTGGACAAATTTGTGGGAGATGAATTGATGGCTTTCTTTGGCGCTCCAGGCGATATTCACATTAATGACCATGCCTTGGTGGCTGTGCGCACTGCATTAGATATACAGTCTAAGATGAGAAAACTCCAGGAGAAATGGACAGGCGAAAAAAAGGAGGTTTTATCCATAGGTATAGGTATAAATACAGGAGATGTGGTTGTGGGTAATATGGGTTCATCCGAAAGGATGGATTATACCGTGATAGGAGATAGTGTAAATCTGGCTGCCCGACTATGTTCTGCTGCTGGTAAGGGAGAGATAATTATCAGCGAATTTACATATGAAAAGGTAAAGGATAAGATTATAGTAGATAAACTTGAGCCGATAACTGTGAAAGGTAAATCCAAGCCTGTTTCTATATACAGGGTAGTTGGCCTAAATCCAGATTCAGCTAATTCTGTGCTGTTACCGCAATATAATAATGTCACCTTTCTGCAAAGTAGAAATGTCAGGGTAGATTAATGTAAAATACCATCTCCGAAGAAAAAAGGAGGTGGTATTATGCAAGAACTAATTACCCTG
>JAMWDE010000133.1 GCA_023818905.1 Candidatus Omnitrophota bacterium
TAGTGTCGTGAGTTACTTATTAGGTATAGCTGATATAGACGCTACGAAATACGGTTTACTCTTTGAGAGATTTTTAAATCGCGATCGGATAGGTTTGCCTGATATAGATATAGATTTCTGTTACGAAAGAAGACAAGAAGTTATAGATTATGTAACTAAAAAATATGGACAGGAGAATGTTGCTCAGATTATTACCTTTGGTACAATGCAAGCCAGGGCAGTGGTTAGAGATGTAGGAAGGGTTATGGGTATGTCTTATGGTGATGTTGACCGTATTGCCAAGATGATACCTCCCGATCCCAACATTACCTTAAAACAAGCCTTAGACAGTGAGCCAGAGCTTAATAACCTGTATAAGAATGATTCGCAGATAAAACAACTTATTGATATTGCCTTATCTTTAGAAGGACTCAATCGCCATGCCTCTATACATGCTGCAGGGGTAGTTATTGCGGATAAACCATTAAATAACTATATGCCTTTATTTAAAACACAGGATGGACAGATTACCACTGGCTACAGTATGTCGGCTTTAGAGAAGATAGGGCTATTAAAGGTAGATTTCTTAGGCTTACGGACACTTACAGTGATAGAACATACGATAAGACTAATTAAAGAGACGCAGAATAAAACCATAGATATAAACAACATACCTTTGGATGATTCCGCCACATACAGACTTCTGTCATCTGCGCAGACCATAGGTGTATTCCAACTTGAAAGTTCAGGGATGCGTGATTTGTTAAAGAAATTAGAACCTGAGAGGTTTGAGGATTTGATTGCGCTGCTGGCGCTTTATCGACCAGGCCCCATAGGTTCAGGTATGCTTGATGATTTTATCCAACGTAAACATAACCGGGTTCCTATAAGATATGACCATAAAAAATTGGAAGGCATTTTAAAAGAAACCTATGGGATTATAGTATATCAGGAACAGATTATGCAGATTGCATCTGCATTGGCTGGTTTTAGTCTCACTCAGGCAGATATCTTACGTAGGGCCATGAGTAAAAAGATACCTGAGGTTATGGAGCAGCAGAGAAAGAACTTTGTTTTGGGCTGTATGAAGAACTCTCTTAGCGAAAATATAGCAAATAAAATATTCGACCATATTGAGTATTTTTCTGGATACGGCTTTAATAAATCGCACTCTGCTGCCTATGCATTAATTTCGTATCGTACCGCATATCTTAAAGCGAATTATCCAGTAGAGTTTATGACTGCGCTTCTGACCTCAGAGCGTGATAATACAGATAAGATTGTAGAATACGTTAATGAAGCAACAAGAATGGGCCTGAAGATACTTCCTCCAGATATAAATGAGAGCGATGCGTTATTTAAGATTTTATACCCAAAGAGTATAAGGTTTGGATTACTGGCAGTAAAGAATGTAGGAGTGGGAGCAGTGGAGTCTATAATCCAAGCTAGACAGAATGGACGTTTTAGCGATTTAGAGGATCTCTGCCAACGTATAGATCTAAGATTAGTTAATAGAAAGGTATTGGAGAGTCTTATAAAATGTGGCGCTTTGGATTGCTTTGGTATACCAAGGGCACAGATGGTGTTTAGTTTAGATAGAATTTTAGAGCTTGCCTCAAAGACTCAGAAGGAGCGTGCCACTGGTCAACTATCATTCTTCGACCAACATTTTAAAAATAATGGTTTTAAGGCAAAGGGCTTAGAGAGTACACAGATAAAAGAGTGGCCTCAACCACAACTGCTTTCTTTTGAAAAAGAGATGTTGGGGTTTTATGTAAGTGGGCATCCTTTGATCAGGTATGCACACCAACTTAAGATTTTATCACCATCTACTACTGTGCAGCTGAGTCAGTATAATGATAACGATGAGGTAAAGATTGTAGGCATGATTGTTAAGGTCAAACAGACCACTACTCGTGCGACGCAAGAAAAGATGGCTATTTTAAAATTAGAAGATTTAGAAGGCGCAGTGGAGGTGTTGGTATTTCCGGCAACTTTTCAAAGGGTGTTCCGCTATATTCAACCCAATACAGTTGTACTCATAAAAGGAAGACTTAACTTAAAGGAAGACACCCCCAAGATTATAGCCAATGACCTGTTTCCTATGGATGAAATTTATAAATTGATTACCGCAGTAAATATTAATTTATCTGGCATTAGAGAAAATTTATTTGATAGTTTAAAACAGTTACTCCAATCTTCACCTGGCAGAATCCCTGTGTTCTTACATTTAGATACAGCCACTAAGTCTAGGATACAGCTTGTAGTCGATAATGGTCTGTTTGTTGAACCGAATGATAAACTGATACAGGATATAGAAGAGCTTCTTGGAGAGAATAGATTGACTGTGGTTATATAAATGGAATACCCCTTCCAGGATTACTTACCTATATTCAATATTAAATATGAACCATAATCTTAAAATGGCCCTCTGCCAGAATTTACCGTTTCTTCTGAGTTCCTCTAAGATATTCCTATAACAGATAATTGTTTTATCCATCTGTTCTTTCGAGAGACTATGCTGGCTATAGCGCGCTTCAACAAATAATCTTGTCACCAGATGCCAATCATAAGCTATGTAAGGAACTTTTTGATTTATGATAAATTCGTACTCTTCAGGAGCTATATTAACGGGATAGGTATAACCAAAGATTGCCAGAATCCTAACCAAAAGATTATAAAGGAGACTGATTGACAGGTTATAATTGCTATCCTGTAAAGATAGTATTATTTTTCTTTTATATTTCAAATATGGAAAAAGAAATAGAAAGACAGAGACTGAAAAATAAAATAAGATTAAGATAATCAAGGAATAGATTATCAGATCTAAAATAGATACCCCTCTTTTAGAATAATTTGTAGGAACATGTTTGAGGGCTGATTTTGTAATCTCCATTTTATCACCAATAGGCGATTCCACATATTTTAGTAATTCAGTATCTTGCCAGAAGAGTTTCTGAATCTGCGTTTTAGCTTGATCAAGCTTCACGTATACATACGACTCAATTTCATCTATCTTTCTTTTGGTTTTTTTTAGTTCTTCATTTAAGGCATACATATATCTTGTTATACTCTGAATCTTCTGTTCTACTGTCTTAGATTCTGTTTCCATATTTTTTAATAGTACCCTGTTACTAAAAAACGATGTCTCAAGTTTAAATTTTTCATGGGTGATGTTTAGATATCTTTCCTTAAGCTGAGTTAATCTGTTGGTAAGTTTAGACATTTGGGTTAATAATTTGTATTGTTTATTAAGTAGGAGACGCCTTTGTCTTACATAATCCCCAAGCTCTGATACACCTTCCTCTTGAGCAATCTTTATTATCTGTAAATCATTTTGGTAGGATTTTCTCTTGAATTCTAAATCCATCTCTTCTCCATGCCAGAATACTGGTTTAGAGACAGGGCCTTTATCTAAATTAACTGACCCTTGACTACCTACCCTGTTTGTTGAATAGGTATCCTTGTCGGTTCCGATATCCTGTGTTAATTTTTCCTTTGCCTGAGTAATAAAAGACAGGATACCTTTACGTGGGAAATCAATATATTGTGAGGAAAATCTCTGTTCAGTTAATGCTTCTAAGTAAGCAGGGATGGGTATGTTAAGGCGAGGAATAATTAAATA
>JAMWDE010000134.1 GCA_023818905.1 Candidatus Omnitrophota bacterium
AATTAGTTCTTGCATAATACCACCTCCTTTTGGTCTAGAGGCGGTATTTTACATCAAGCTACCCTGACATTTCTACTTTGCAGAAAGGTGACATTATTATATTGCGGTAACAAGGTTCAGCCAGAAAGAAAATCAACCGGCTCAGCGCCTTTGAGCAAGTGCTTAATTCTTACAAAATAGAACACTCAAGAATCCCTCCCCGTGCCTTCTGGCTGCAGAACGATGTAGAGACCTTCCATAGGATAGTGGAAGATGAGCTTTATGAGATAGAAGATTATGCTAACGAAATAGAATTCTTAGGCAAGGCCTATGCCTACCAACTGTACTTTAATTACATAAGGAAAAACAGATACCGAGACAATAAATCTCCAGTAGAGATATTAAGAGAGAGATTCCCAGAGATAGATGAGGGCGTGCTTAACCTACCACCAATAAGGCTTGAAACACTACTTAAAGAATGCTATAAAGAAGACAAAACTGGATACGATGTGCCTATATCAGTCCACTTATTGCGCAAAAATATTAGCAATCTTTCTATAGTTTATGCTATAATTATTTTATATGGAGATAAGACAAAAAATACTAACCAGACACCTTTTGATTCCAGCGCTGAGGCAATCGCTTAATATATTAAGTCTTCCGCTTTTGGACCTAAAGATACTGGTGCAGAATGAGATTTTAAATAACCCTTTCTTGGAAGAAATACAGAATAGTCCATCTACTAACGCTAATATTTCCCTCCTGCCTGGTTACAGAGAAGAGAAAAAAAACCAAAAAAAAGATGAATTTAAACTAGAATTCCTTACCAAGAAACCTTCCTTGCAAGATATACTCTTAAGACAATTAGGGATGTTCAGCAACACTGAGGAGGAATTCAGAATTGGGCAAGAGATTATAAGTAACATTGACGAAAATGGTTATCTTAAGGTATCTACCGAAGAAATGGCCCGTACATTAGGTGTGCCTGTTAAAAATGTAGAGAACGTTCTGAGATTGATTCAACAGTTTGAGCCTCCTGGAGTAGGCGCCAGAAGCATATCTGAGTGTTTACTTATTCAACTTGCATTAACTAACGAGAATGAACCTCTATTAAGAAAAATTATAGAAAATCATTTAGATGACGTGGCTAAAAAAAATTACAGCCGTATAGCCAAAAAACTTAAAGTCGGTCCAGAAACTATTGAGCCCCTTATAGAGAAGATACTAAAACTTAATCCTAAGCCGGGCAGAAACTACTCTTCAGAAGAGATACAACGTGTTATACCTGATGTGGTCATTGAAGATAACGAAGACGCAGACGGTTTCCAAGTTTATATAAACAACGAAGAGATGCCTAATTTAACTGTAAATAATTTTTATAAAGACTTACTCAAACAGGATAATCTTGAACCAAAAGCCAAGGATTTCCTTAAAGAAAAGTTATACAATGCACTACAACTATTAAGGGCTATTTCTAGAAGACAGAACACGTTGAGAAAAGTAATGGATGTGATATTAGAGATTCAAAAAGAGGCAATCAGCAATGACCTCTCCTATTTAAAACCACTTACTTTTAAAGAGGTGGCTCAGAGGATTGGAGTACATGAAACCACTGTATGCAGGGCAGTGATGAATAAGTACATAAAACTGCCTTGGGGTACAGTTACCTTAAAGGAACTCTTTCCGGGTCATCTCTATAACCGTAATGGTCAACCTATCTCTGATAGTCACATAAAATATCACATCAAAGAAATTATTGAGACTGAAGACAAAAGGCGACCCTTAAGTGACGAAGAGATATCAAAAATATTGAGCGAACGAGAAAAACTAAATATTTCAAGACGCACTGTAACCAAATATAGGAAAGATTTACGTATCCTCTCTTCTGTATTTAGACGGCAGAGATAGTGATGGAAGGATTATTGATGAATAGCCAGGGAGATTAAATTGAGCAACTTCTGAATTAACTTAAGATTATCTTTCGTAAACTTTGTTCCTGAATCACAGTAAGCACCCAGATTTATCACTCCCAATATCTCATTTTCTATTTTCAACGGAAGAACCATAGCAGAACCAAGCTGTGGACGATTAAGATAAGACCTAATACGTGAATCATCTATACTGTCATCTACAAGAAAACTTCTACCTTCCTGCGCTACAATTCCAGATATGCGCTCACCTAATTTAACCCTCGTGTCTCTAACAACTTCTACAGGTAAGCCTCGCGATACATGGATGGCAAGTTCTTTTTTCCTGTTATCAAAAAGCATTACAGAACCAACATTGGCCTTGGTTATTTCAAAGGCGACTTCCAGTACTGTATCAAAAAGTCTGCCCATCTTAGCAAAATTCTGCGCCATTGCCATTGCTTTCTCCTTTTTCATCCTACTGGCTTGATTGGCTAAATTTACGGTGTATTCACCAATCTCTTTAAGCAAATCTACCAAGGACTGCACACCTTGATATGAAATTACCCTTAACTGCAAAACTGCATTCCAAAGTTCTTCTAAGTCAAGGTTGAGTTCTTCCGCAATACAAGCATATTCGCTTTTTAAATGGCGCTTAATCAATATCAGTGGCCCTACTATAATGTAAGCCAATATTCTTGCATCCTTTAACCTCAACGGCACAACAAAATTGCTTATCCCTGTTTTAAGCATATAACAGGAAAAACCTAAATTTTTATCCACCACCGCTTCGCCACCTAAAAATGCAGGAAGACACCCTCTGCATACCGCATTTTTTGTGCGGACATCCTTAAACAAATCAGAGCACAGTTTAGATACACCACTGGGTTTACAAATGGGATTGCCTTGGGCATCTAATGTGCGTAGACCTATTCCAGTGATAATAGCGAAATTATCCTGTATGACCTGCCACTCTTTGAGATCTATTAATTCTCTAAAAGAAATCTCAGGGGAGTTAATACTGTTGGTCTGTGGTCTTATTATCATTATGATTATTCTTATTTAAGCCGAACTTTACCATCTTTTTATATAGAGTAGTTCTATTAATGCCTAAAATACGCGCAGCTTCGTTGCGTTTCCAATTGACTGAATTTAGGGCTTTTAGGATTACTTCTCTTTCTGGTTCTTTTAATGCCTCCCTTAGCTGAAGTCCATTGTTATTTAAAGGAACACTATTGGAAATAATAGAATTATTTATAAATTCAGGCAAGTCTTCCGGTTGGATAACTGATCCTTTGCTTAAGATTATTGCCCTTTCAATAACATTTTCTAACTCCCTGACATTCCCCGGCCAGTGATAATTCATAAGCAAACGGAGTGCTACCTCAGAAATCTTCTCTATCTTTTTGCGCGTGTGTGTTATATGTTTCTTGATAAATTCCTCTACTAAAAGTGGAATATCTTCTTTTCTTTCTCTTAAGGGAGGAATCTCTATATTAATTATATTTAAGCGGTAATACAAATCCTTACGAAACTTTCCTTGAGTAATTAGGTCTTGTAGATTTTGGTTGGTTGCAGCAATTACCCTCACATCTACCTTTATGGTCTTGGTA
>JAMWDE010000135.1 GCA_023818905.1 Candidatus Omnitrophota bacterium
TTTGGCCTTTATTCATTACATCCAGATTTTTTTGAGAGACCGACTCAAGCCCCACAAAGATAACTCGACAACCCGCTCTATACATTAAATCTAACAATCTATCATCCTTTAATCTATTTACCGAAGACTGACACCACCAGGTTTTAATTTTTAATGGTATTAATCTTTGCATCAGTTCTTCAGAGTACTTAGGCGATGCAAGTAAATTATCGTCAGTAAAAAATATTAACTTTTTATAATCTATTTTTTGTAAGGTCTTTATTTCTTCTATTACGCTATCTATGGTTTTATGTCTATACCCCCTTCCATTGAATACCTTAACTGAACAGAAATCACAATCATAAGGACAGCCCCTTCCAGTCTGAATAGTAAAGTAACAATATTTATCATTCTTTAGCAAATCCCATCTAGGGATAGGCGAATTGGTTAAATCAGGAAATCTGGGGGCGCGATAAAATTTCTGCAAGTTGCCTTTCTGAGCATCTCTCACCACCTGTTCCCATATCTCTTCCGCCTCCCCGATTACTACCGAATCACAATGCCGGATTGCCTCTTCAGGAAGCATAGAGACGTGAATTCCACCCATTACTACCGGTACCCCCCTTTTTTTAAATTCATCTGCAATCTCATATGAGCGCGGAATAACGCAGGTTATACCGGTAATTCCTACTAAATCAACTTTCTCGTCAAAATTTATGGGTTCTACATTCTCATCAGTTAAGACTACTTCAACATCCGAAGGGGTTAATGCCGCTAAGGTTGGCAATGCCAAAGGTGCGCCGCCGGCTTTACGACCTGTAAGCTTGCAGAGAGTCTTTAAATCCCAAAAACTTTCCCCCCATTCAGGTTTTCTTGCCGGTGCAATCAGTTTGATTTTCATTTTTTAATTAATACCTTCCTTAATTCTTTCTATCGTAGATGCATCTACGAACCTGTTGCCCCAGTAGAAATCTGAAACCTCGAAACCGTGCTTCTTGCCCAATCTGCGTATCTCTTCTATCCTTTCAGGCGTAATATTACCTCTACCAAAACTAAAATTCTCATAACGTCTTTCCAGAGCCAGGATGATTGCTTCAGAAAAACAGCCATAGAGCGCGTCAGCTGAGGGCAACCCTATATCAACAGGAAAATTTATCGGAGTAGGTAACTTTGCTAAGCCTCCTGAAAAGATAAGGATATCCTGACGATTTGTGGGAGTATAAGATATATTTTTGGGGTAACCCACATCACACACCACTGCCCCTGATTTAAACCATTCTGGCTTAAGTATAGATGAGGTAGCGCTGGTAGCGCTTATCACAATATCAGCATCCCTAACTGCAGCTTCGTTGTCCATAGTGGCATCAACTACCGCCCGACGTATCTTGGCCAACTCTGCACTGATGCGCTTCAGATTCTCTTTGGTTCTGCCTGTAACAGTCAGTTGTTTTACCTTCTTAACTAATACTCTGGCACAGCCACTTCCAATATCACCTGTTCCTCCCACAATAGTTGCCTTTAAGCAAGATATGTCTCTACCCAACAACTCAACTGCTTTTAATACTCCATCTATAGCCATTGCTGCGGTAAAGCTATTTCCTGTGGTTACCGGTACATCCACCTCATTGGCAATCTCTTGCCCGGTCCTTTCCGCCACTATAGAACTAAAACCACCCAGGGCAACAATGCCTATGCCTTGTTTTTCAGCAATTTTACAGGCCTTGACTACCTTAGAGAAGATTGCCCAGATATCTCTATCTATCATATCTGGGATAAAGGTAGCCACTACTACGCAGCCGTTGGTAGTTGAACCGGTTTTAAATTTAAAATTATGGATATCGCAAAGTTTATAAGATGGCGTGATATGAAATAAAGAGCCGAGAAATTCACGTGAAGGTATCTTAAATTCAGGATTTAGCATCTTGAGAGTCTTCTCTAAGTGATAATAATTGTAGAGATGGCCGACAATTCCAAAGCCCACCAGCTTGCTTATATCTCCGTGTCTGTAATCCTCATATTTTATAGAGATAAGTCGGCGTTCTAAAGCATCGATGATGGCCTCAAAGTTTTTGCTCAACAGTCTCTTAATATAACCGCAAAATCATTGAACCCAGGTATATCAACTCTGGCAAAAACATCTACTGTAACCTCGGTTCCTTCTGGATGCTCACGAAAACTCCACCTACCTCTAAATTCTTGTATATCTCCCTCAACGGCTTTGAAATATATTGCATTATCCCTTAAGGCCAAGATGTCTTCTTCTATCCAACTTATAGGCACCATATCTACTTGCACACGCCATCTTGTGCGTATAGTGTGACGTGTTTTCTGGATCACTGACACCTCTTTTACATTGGGCATATATTGAGGAAATTCTTCTACACGGCTAATAAGGCGAATTACCTTCCACATCTGAGTAGGTATAACCCTTGATATTTTTATTTCTATTAAATCACTATACGGCATTGAGCATCTCCTGAATAGTATTTCTGATTCTAAATATACCTGACTGTAGTAGCATATCATCCAATACTTCCTCAAATTCTTTTAAGAGAACTATAGGTTTGCCTATCTTCACTTTTATAGAGAAAAGTTTAGGAATTTTTGCCTGCACAGGCAATGCTTGATACGTCCCTAAGATTGCGCAAGGCACAATCGGAAGACCTGTTTTGAATCCTAACAAGGCTACACCTCTTCTAAATTCTCTCAATCTTCCATCACGGCTACAACGACCTTCAGGGAACAGGCCAACAATCTTATTTTCATTCAAAAGCGCAATTGCTTCCTCAGACGAACTGCCTGTAGGTACTACCTCTAATCTCTGCAGTGCCCATTTAAGCAGAGGTATCCTAAAAAGGGTACGGGAAACAATGCAATGGATTTTTTTAGGTATTGCCGCAGCTATCACCAAGGGGTCTAAGAAACTGGTATGATTTGCTACTACAATAAAATTGGTCTTACAGGGCAAATTATGAATTCCTTCTACTTTGAGTCTAAAAAAGATTTTTAATATTATAAGAGAGAATATCCTGAATATCCAATACCACATTTATTGTAATGGTGCTTGTGGTAGCCAAACTTAAAAACCGTAACGAGCGGCTATGTCTGCAATCTCATCCAATTTGTCCAAATTGATATTTTCTCCTATTGAGTAATTCACAAATCTTGACTCAAAGGTCAAAAGCAAGGTTTCTGCCAAAGAAGCAGAAACTATATCTGACGGAAGGCTGTCGTATAAACTGAACTCAAATTTGAAGGGAAGCTTGATAAGACCTGCATTAACAAAGGTAACATCGCCAGAAAGATTCATCTGTGATTCTATATTTTTAGGTAATGAGAAATTGCAGACAATACTATTGGGCTTAAAATTTTCTGCTCTCATATAATCCATAGGTAATCCATTTATATTTACAATTACATCAGAATTACTGATTGGCTTAATGGCATCTGTCTCTATAAGCACCTCTATCTGTTTATATTCAGATATATCTTGTTTAATCTTGGTTAATCTTTC
>JAMWDE010000136.1 GCA_023818905.1 Candidatus Omnitrophota bacterium
ACATTAGTCCGATTAAAACTTACTGCAAGTGATGATATTATGATGAAAAGAATTGGTTTCAATTCTACATTAGTCCGATTAAAACACTGATGTTGATTTATGTAGATTGTGTATTGTTTTAGTTTCAATTCTACATTAGTCCGATTAAAACCTTTGATTGCAACGCAAGCGAGGAAGAGATGATAAAAGTTTCAATTCTACATTAGTCCGATTAAAACCATAGCGGCGCCTTGACCTTATTGGAGAGTATCAGAATGGAATCGTTATTAAGCGATAATCCCATTTATAGATACTCGATTCGTAAGGCTGGTATCCATATATGGTATATTCGAAAGCCTGATGTGGATACGCTTTGTAATGTATTAACACGATTAAATCGGTTTCAATTCTACATTAGTCCGATTAAAACATTGCAGAGAGCCTGGGATATATGGTAGGGTAACCCTTAAACAGATTAATCAACAACTCCGGAGAATAGCCAGGAGGCGGAAGGTAAAACTCACCATTGTGCAGTCAAATTATGAAGGAGAGATCGTTGACCTTATAACTAAAAATAAAGATAAGTACTCTGGTTTACTTATTAACCCTGCTGCCTATACGCATACTAGTGTCGCAATCCGAGATGCTATCTCTGCTTCAGGTATTATAGCTGTGGAGGTGCATCTTTCCAATATATATGCACGTGAGGAGTTCAGACATAAATCTCTTATCAGTCCAGTAGTCAAAGGTACTGTAACCGGTTTTGGTTACAAAAGTTACATATTGGGATTTGAGGCACTGATATATATATTACAAAGCAACCGATGAATCCCTGCATGATATTTAAAAATAATGCAGGAGATATCCAGAGAGTTTACAGTGACTTCTCGTTTAAAAAAAATCTATACAAAATTGTTACAGAAGAATTTAGATGCCTTACTTGTATCTTGCCCTTCCAATATAACTTATCTTACCGGTTATCCTAGCCGTGATTCCTACCTATTAGTATCAAAAGAGCAAAATTTTTATATTACTGACTCTAGATATGTAGAAGAGGCAAAAACAAGACTTAAAGGTATAGCCGCAGTTACCAAATCACAGTTCAATGTATTTAAAACCATCACTCATCTATGTAGGGATATCAGAATTAAACAGTTGGGTTTTGAAGAGCGTCATCTTACTTACGCCGAATATAAAAAGATAGATGAAGAGATAGACAAGAACACCCATCTTATTCCCACCCGAAATATAATAGAAGAAGAACGGCAGATAAAAGATAAGGAGGAACTTATAAAAATAAGAAAGGCAATCCAGATAACTGTTGAGGCGATGTGTTTTATAGAAAGATTTGGTTTAGCGGACAGGACAGAACTTGAGGTGGCAGCAGAATTAGAAAGATTCATAAGATATAAGGGAGCATCTACATCTGCTTTTGAGATAATCGTCGCTTCCGGCCTAAACTCAAGTTTCCCACACCATATTACTTCATCCAAAAGAATAAGAGATGACGAGCCTGTTCTGATAGATATGGGTGTGGATTATTATGGATACAAATCAGACTTGACAAGGATTTTTTTGCCAGATAAAATAAATTTTCTATTTAGAAAAATTTACAGGATTGCTAGAGAAGCACAGGATAAGGCTATAGCCAAGATAAGACCTGAGGTTAGAATATCACAGATTGATAATGCCGCTCGTAGTCTTATATCTCTTAAAGGATATGGCAGATTCTTTGGACATAATTTAGGTCACGGAGTAGGATTGGAAGTACACGAGGATCCACATATATCTTGTCGCACACATGAGATTTTGAAGCCAGGCATGGTCTTTACAGTAGAACCGGGGATCTATTTGCCAAATAAGTTTGGAGTAAGGATAGAGGATATGGTTTTGGTAACCCAGAAAGGAGTTGAGGTATTAAGTGGCAGTCTCAATAAATGAAATTAAAACAGGCTTAACACTTTTAATCGATAGGGAAGTTTGGCAGGTTATAGAATATCAACACGTAAAACCAGGTAAGGGCGCAGCTTTTGTGAGGGTCAAATTAAGAAATTTAAAGAATAACAGCGTTCAGGAAATGACATTTAGAGGAGATGATAAGATTGAAGAGGCATTTATTGAAGAGAGAAAACTTCAGTACTTATATTCTTCCGGAGATACCTATCATTTTATGGACCAAGAGAATTTTGAAGATATAACCCTAACCGCAGACACCATTAAAGAAAAGATCAAGTTTTTAAAGGAAAACCTTGAGGTAACCGCCTACTTTTATAACAATAGCATCTTAAATATAAGCATACCCAACTTTATTGATTTTAAGATTATACACACAGAGCCAGGTGTAAAAGGAGATACCGCTAAAAGCGGAACTAAACCCGCTAAGATAGAGACAGGAGCAATTATTCAGGTTCCGCTCTTTATTGAAACTGGAGACAGGGTTAAGGTTGATACCCGTACAGGAGAGTACATCGAGAGGGTGTATTGAGAGATGCTGTTAGGCTTGGTAGAGACCAAACACTGTGCTTATATAAATATAAGCACAAGGAGTGAGATATGAATTTGAAAGAGATCAAAGAGATGATAAATCTAATGAACGAGAATAACCTAGCTGAATTAGAAATTGAGAAAGATGGCATGAGGATAAAGCTTAAAAAGATTACCTCCCAACCAGAGGTATACAGTGGTCCAATTGTAATTGATAAAGAAAAGATATTAGAAAGCCAAAAGATGCAACCTTCGCTTGAGCCTGCTGAGAAGACAACGGCAAAGACAGTAGAGATAAAAGCACCTATGGTAGGTACTTTTTATCGTGCTCCGTCACCTGAGTCACCGCCATATGTGGAGATAGGTCAGATTATCGAACCGGGACAGGTTATTTGCATTATTGAAGCAATGAAGTTAATGAATGAGATAAAATCAGAAATTAGAGGTAAGATTTTAGAAATTCTGGTTGATAATGCTGAACCAGTGGAGTTTGGGCAACCGATATTCCTCGTAGAGCCTCTCTAAACTATACTCTACAGTTAAATATACACATGTTTTCCAAAATACTTATTGCTAATCGTGGTGAGATAGCCCTTAGAATAATACGCGCATGTCATGAATTGGGTATTCGTACCGTAGCAGTTTATTCTGAAGCAGATAGAAATTCTCTCCATGTGCGTTTTGCTGACGAGGCTATCTGTATTGGTAAAGTCCAAAGTAGTGACAGCTACCTTAATATCCCTGCCATTATCAGTGCAGCAGAAATTACGGACGTAGAAGCTATTCATCCGGGATACGGCTTTCTTGCCGAGAATCCTCATTTTGCTGAGATCTGTGAGTCCTGCCGTATAACCTTTATTGGTCCCACGCCCGAGAATATACGTGTTATGGGAGATAAGATGACAGCTCGTACCACTATACAAAAAATAGGCCTACCCATAATACCGGGCAGTACCGAGATAATAAAGAGT
>JAMWDE010000137.1 GCA_023818905.1 Candidatus Omnitrophota bacterium
AATTTGCTTTTTTCTAAAAAAGTTACATACAACCCCATACCAAAAATGCTCTTTTATAATATATCCCTATCTTCCCCTACCAAGAAAGGAAAATCTTGTGGCATAAATTATCAACTATTTCCTTTATTATTCTTTAAAACTATTTATAAACTCAACCCTTAGTGATATGTTATCTTGATAGTTAGCCTTTTTGGCAGAAAATTCTAAGGCTTTGAATTTTGTTAGATTCATACTGTTTAGATTTATAGAATAGATCTCTTTTTTAGTAGGGTCAAAGATAAAATTGATTTTTACTACATCCGGACGAAGTATGAAGACAATATTAGAATCTAAATGAGAGAATTTTTTATTGAATCTTAAGCCAACAAACGCAATAACTGCAAATAAGATAACAACTGAAATAAGAAAAATGTTTTTAGTGCTCCAAAAACGTTCTTTATTTTTTCTTTTTAAAGAAGCATCAAGGTAAATCTTCGCTAAGTGTTCGTAGATGTCCTTTTTGTCCATGAAAACAAACTGTCTTTTAAAAGATTTGGTTTTTAAAATTTATATAACACAAAAACCATTATTTGTCAATGGGTTATTATCTTTGATAAAATCTATGAGTTGCAAGATGCTGTTCATTTAAGGTTCAACCGGCTGAAAGGCACCTATACTTGAGTAGATAATGATTATAAAAGAAAGAATTAATCTTCAGAAAATATAAGTGCAACATCCATTTAAATAGCAAGTTTTGTAACAGTGTTGTTGATATGTTTCAGGTTGTTAATTTAGAGGATATTCTACAGAGGGTAGTTGCACTGTCACAGTAGTGCCTTTGTTCAGTTCTGATTCAATGCTGATACGACCACTATGTTTATCTATAATGGCCTGACAGATAGAAAGACCTAAACCCAAACCTTTTCCTACCTCCTTGGTAGTAAAGAATGGGTCAAATATCCTGGGCATTATCTCTTTGGGTATGCCTACGCCTTCATCTTTAATTTTTATATCTATCCAATCTTTGTTTTTTGATAATCCGATATGTATATCTCCGCTCTTTTTTGCTTTCTTGATAGCATCACGGGCATTGAGGATGATGTTGGTAAATACCTGTTCTAATTCATTCTCATTGCCTCTGGTTAGATAAGTATCCTGGCCTTTCTCAATAATTATTTTTATGTTATCCTGTTCTAACTGGTAGTTTAAGAAAGACACGGATTTCTTTATGGTGTCAGATACGTCTAATTGCAAAAACCCCGTAACTTCTAAAGGCTTTTTGGCATAGGTCATTAATTTCTGTACTATGCTCCTACATCTTCTGGTTGCCTCTTCAATCAATTCCAGGGATTCTTTAGAATCAGGACTGAGCTTATCTGCATCAGCCAAAAGCATCTGCACATTGGTCAATATGGCGGTAAGTGGATTATTTATCTCATGGGCTACCCCTCCGGCTAAAGTGCCCATAGTGGCCATCTTTTCTGCTTGCACCAGTTGTCTCTGAACTTCTGCTAATTCTTGGGTTCTCTGTCTAACCTGTTCTTCTATGGTTTCGTAACGAAGGGCATTCTCAATCGCTAAGGCAGTTTCACTGACCAAAACAGAGAAATTGGTTAAGTCCTCAGGGGTATAATTCCTGCCGGATAATTTATTTCCCAAAATCAGTATGTACAATAATCTATTATCTAAAAAACTACCAAAGGCAATTGTGGCGTTAAGTTGTCTCATCTGCTCTTCCAATTCCTTAAAGATAGAATCTGGCTCATCTTCTGATTTTATTTTTATTTCTTCATAAATCAAGGGTTCGTGTTGAGTTGTAAGTCGGTTAATCAAGGCACTATCTCTTTTGATTGTTTGAGGCTGGTCATCTTTAAGGTTATGACCTGACCTTAAGAGAAATTGGTCCTTTTCTGTGTCAAAGATATATATTGCTGAGTGAGAAATATGCAGGTTTTCGGCAAGAGTATGTGCGATATAATCTAAGAGTTCTTTAGAGTGATGGATACGGGCTATGCCGATAGCAGCTTGTTTTAAGGTATCTCGGTAGTTAATTTGCTCTTTTAGAAGTATTACTTCAGCACTTTTTAATAGATAAATATACGCAAATGGGCCTAAAGTAGCTAAGGCTGCCATCAGGATTAACGGTCCAAGCCACCAATTTGCGCCTAAAAATCCTACTAACCAAGCCTTACCAAGCGTAGACAATATAAAAGGTAGACCCAAAACCAGGGTATAAACCACTGCAAATATAGCGGTGCGGGTAATGACTACCCGTATATCCATCAAGCGGTGCTTTACAATGGCATAGGCGATAAGGGAAATAGCTAGAGAAACAAATATTGGGCCACCAAAGGGATAAAATTCGATACCATACTTTGGGATAAAATCAATTGCAGCTACCCCCGCAATTATATACGCCCATAGTAAATACCCAATTCTGGTGGATTGTATAGGTGAAGTGATATAGATTCTATAACCGTTAAAAAGATTTATTAACCCTTTACCATATGTGATAGCAAAAATTAACAAGAAAATATTATGAATGGTTGGATTAATTTTTGTATAATATCCCCAAAAGAATTCAAATAAACCACTAACTAACTTATCAGTAAATAATACGATTATTAAAAAAAACGAGCTTATAAGATAACTTAGGAAGACAAATATTCTTTCTCTTTTTAAATTTAACAATTCAACTGTAAAATGATAAAAGGTTGTAGCAATAAAAACTACTCCTGTATATGCAAATTTTGCCCAGAACAGAGAAGTTGGCTTATTCAGAGTAACATTAAGCATAAAGTATCCGAGTTGCCATATAGAACAACTGAAATATGTTAGACTGCATATCAGTTTAACTTTCGACGTTTTCTGTTTTAAAGCAATAAGCGTACCGAGTCCTAATAAGTAAATACCGGATAACAAGAAAGGGATAGAAAATAGATTAAATCTATACATTAGTTTTTATATTTATATTGAGTTGCCTTGAATAATTATAGAAATTTAAAGCAATTAGCAAAGAAGTAATAGAAGTTATTTTAGAATTCCAAAGCCCTCTTAAAACAAAATAATTCCTTAAGATATCTGCATTAAGTAAGTTAATTAAAGTAAAGATTATTCTACCCCTTGTAAATCTTGTTTTTGAATTACTTATAAAAACACCGTAATCCCAAAGCCTGTGTAATCTTCTAAATAATGCTATATACGAATAAATGGACTTAATTAAAGATATATATCTATTATAAAAATTTTCTGGTGAGAGGCGGTTGAGTCTAAAACATACGTGTTCTACATCAAACAAATTCCATTCACATTTAAAAATCCTATCTTGCATTTTCATTTTTTCATATAAATTAGTGCCTGGGAGTGGCGTAATTATATTAATCATTGAGAATGCTATATTTGTCTCTTCAATAAATTTAGCAGTCTCATCAAATATACTTTCATCCTCATCATC
>JAMWDE010000138.1 GCA_023818905.1 Candidatus Omnitrophota bacterium
TTGGGTAAATCCAATTTGCTATCTTTTAATGCCATATCTGCGGTCACCACCGCAAACTGCACGTATCTGTCCATACGCACAACCTCTTCGTGGGTTAGGCCAAAATAAAAAGGGTCAAAATCCCGCACCTCCGCGGCAATCTGGGTATGGAACAAAGAAACATCAAAGTTCTCTACCCGACGCACTCCAGACCTACCCGAAACCATAGCCTTAAAGCAGGCCTCTTTACCAATACCATTGGGAGCAATTACACCTATACCGGTAATGACTACTCTTGCTTGGTTAGAATGATCCACCTTGTATGGATAACCCCCCATCTATAATTATAGTTTGACCAGTAATATAACTAGCGGCATCGCTTACGAGGAACTTAACTACTTTAGCTACGTCTTCGGGACTGCCAAATCTTGCTAAAGGAATATTTTTTAATAATTCCTTTTTATACGCTTCTTTTAGATTGTCTAACATATCCGTTTCAATAAAACCAGGGGCGACTGCATTTACTCTGATGTTATACGCTGCTACCTCCTTGGCCAAAGACTTGGTAAAACCAATTATGCCTGCCTTGGAAGCAGCATAGTTTGTCTGTTTCGCCATACCCGTAATACCGCTTACTGATGTGATATTAACTATATTTCCGCTTTTCTGTTTCATAAAACCTATAATTGCGGCATGAGTAAGATTAAAGACTCCATTTAAGTTTGTATTGATGACTTTTAGCCAATCCTCTTTTTCCATAAACATTAAAGCTTTATCATTTATAATTCCTGCATTATTTATTAGGATATCCAACCCGCCAAAGAGTTCTTTTGTCTTTTTTACCCATTCAGACACAGCGTCAAAATCACTAATATCTATCTGTGATGCTTTTGACTCTACGCCTATCGCCT
Organism: Candidatus Omnitrophota bacterium; assembly: GCA_023818905.1. Lineage (GTDB taxonomy): Bacteria > Omnitrophota > Gorgyraeia > Gygaellales > Profunditerraquicolaceae > JAMWDE01. The sequence continues at coordinate 891 of JAMWDE010000138.1, forward strand.
TGATTTCTTTTTCCAAATCTAAGGCCTCGGATTTACTCTTTAGGTAATTGAAAGCAATATTTGCACCCTCGCGGCCCAATTCAAGCGCTATTGCCCGTCCAATACCCCGAGTGGCACCACTTATAATAGCAACCTTACTCTTTAGCAACATCTAAATTCCTCTTAACGGTATCTAGGAACTCTTTTGTATCAAAAGGTTTGTAAATATAATCCGTTACCTTTAGATTTAAGGCCTTCTTGTAACTATCCTCATCGGCATAGCCGGTAATCAAGATTTCGGGAACTGGCTTCTTCTTTTGTTCTTGCATAACTTGTCGTATCTTCTGGATAGTCTCTATCCCATTGAGTTGCGGCATCCGGATATCAGACACAATCAAATCAAAATCAGAGATTTTGCACTGCTCAATTGCCTCCTGACCACTTGTAGCTATTACCGTATGGTAGCCTTCTTTTCTAAGCAACTTTTGTATGCTCTTGGTTACAATGCCTTCATCATCAATGACTAGAATATTCTTTGCCATCTTTAGACTCCTTTAGTCATCTCTACCTCACATTCTCCTGCTTCTCCAGCCAGGCATCTATTTTACTTTTCCTAAAACGCCAGATTTTACCTGCTTTAAAAGCGGGGATTTTTTTATTTTGCACCCACTTATATAACGTAGCCTTATGGACCTTTAAATACTTCCTTGCCTCTTCAAAAGTAAGTAGTTCATCACCCATAGGACTTACCTCTTTTGTAACGTCATAATATTTAGTATTATTTATTATAGTATAATGTTACCTGCTATTCAAGATAAATTCTAAACGGTCTACCCCGCCAGAAACGGTCTGGCAGAAAGGGTTGTCCACTGTTTTTCTCCGTTATCCCTTTGGCTACCTCAGCAACATATTCTTTTAGCACAGCCCAAGGAATGGGTTTTATCAGAAAATAATCAGCTCCTAAAGCAAAGGCTTTTTCTTTGGTAGTCTCCACATCAAAGCCAGTTAAGACAATCACAGAGGTTCTAGGGTCAACTGCCTTTGCTTCTTTTAAGACATTCAGCCCTGACATATCATCTAAGTATAAATCCAAGATGATAATTTGGGGCTGTTGCTCATGAATAAGCGCTATAGCCTCTTTGCCGGTGAGCGCCTTAAATACAGCGTAGCCTTGTTTCTCTAAAACTTCCACCAGTTCTTCTAAGATAGTTTTCTGGTCTTCTACGATCAGTAGTTTAAGCATTTAAAGGGTTATTCCTTTTATTCGCCAAAGGCAGTTCTATAGTGAATGTAGTGCCCTTGCCATATTCTGAATTAAAGGAAATTTTGCCCTTATGGGCTAAGATGAGTTTTTTTACGGTAAAGACGCCTATGCCATGGCCGGTTGGCCCATAGCCTTTTACCGAGGTGGCTTTAGTAGTAAAGTAGCCGGCAAAGAGCATCTTTTTATGCTCTTCTTTGATACCTATGCCGTTGTCAGTAATGTCAACAACAAGGTAGTTATCCTTTAGAGATGTCTTTATCTGTATCTCGGGGGTGTAAGTTTGGTCTTGGGGCCAGTTAAGTTCAGGGTCTTTTTTCTTAAGCAGGGAGTCTTTGGCATAGACAGCGTCATAGGCATTGTCAATGAGATTAAAAAGGCAGTCTCTTATTTGGGCATCTGAGCCAAAGATTAAGGGCAAGGTGTTGGGAGTATGGTTGGTGATTAAAACCGAGGGTTTATTCCCCTCGATTTTGTCTTGGGAGTGCTTCATCTGAACCAGCTCTATGCTTGAGGTAATGATAGGCGAGATGTCAAATTCGGTAAAGTTTGAAGGAGTGGTTCCGGTTAGGCTCATTATCCCTGCGGTAATCTGGCCGCCGTAGTGGCATTCCTGGGAGATTTTCTTGAGTTTAGTAAGGGATTTTTGTAAAATTGTTTTTGTTTCTTCAAAAGAAAGCTGCTCTATATCCCTGTCAGCCAGCATATCAAAAATGCCATCTACAGCCATAGATATGGCGTAGAGCCGGTTGTTAAACTGATGGCCTGCGCCAAAGGAGACCGCGGAGGCGGCTTCTTCTTTGGAGGATTCCACTAATCTTTCCTCTTCCCTTTGCCAGAAAAGGGCGTTTTCAATAGCTAACCCTGCCTGATTGGAAAGCACCTGCAGCGTGCTTATATCCTCCTGGGTAAATGCCTCCTGAGCCCTTGATTCTCCTAAGATAAGAAAACCCATCAGCTGTAATCTTAAAAAGATAGGAATGACAATCTGGGCCTTAAGCAGATTCAGTTCCTCCAGGAGATAACGCAAGTTATGCTGGTTATTGGCTTGAGCGGCTTTGTGTTTAATCTGCTCAAGCTCTATGGCAGTTTTGCTATGGGTAAGCTCTATGGCTAAAGCAGAGTCTAAAGATATACTCAAAGGCAGAGTCTCTTTTTGCGGCACGCCGTAGGAGAAGATGAGATTATACTGTCTTGGTTTATTGGGGTCTGTTTCTAAAAGATAAAGCGCTGTATGTTTTAGTTGGAGGATTTTGAGGACATTGTGCAC
>JAMWDE010000139.1 GCA_023818905.1 Candidatus Omnitrophota bacterium
TGGTACTGGTTTTGGCTTCTGGTTGTAAAAATCCGAAAAGAAAAAATGGCAAGCATTGAAATAAGAAATGTTAAAAAGATTTATGGTGGAAGGGAAATAGTTCACGGAATAAATCTTTCCATCAAAATAACCTTACTACCCAGATAAACCAGACCCTGGACAAACACCAAACCTCCTAAATGCGAAAGGGGTAGGGCGCATAAACTAATATCTTTGTAGTTTAGGCCTGAAAAATAAACCATTGCCTTTGCCGGGGCCTCTATCTGAAGATAATTAGTTAATACTCCCTTGGGTCTTCCAGTTGAGCCTGAGGTATAGAAAATAGCCGCGCAATCTTTTGGGTGTATTATTACATCAGGACAAAGTGGTTTCTCTTTATCAATTAATTTTTCTAATGACAAATAACCTGAGGTCTTTTCTTTAGAAACAATGGGCTCTTTTAATTGCGGACAATTAGACCTTATATTTTCTATGCTAATGTTGGACTTGGGCTGCATAATTATTATCTTGGCTTCGGAATGCCTTAAGCAGGAGATTATCTCCTCTTCTGTAAGCATAAAATCCAAAGGCACTGCAGTTAATCCACAAGACCAAACAGCCAAATAGCTATAGAAGTATTGCGGGCAATTAGGAAGGTAGATAGCGATTTTATCGGATTTTTTCAAACCCAAACCCGAAAAACTTTGCGCTAATTTAAAGACGCTGTCCTTTAGCTGAAGAAAGGAAATAGGTTTATCCTGAAAAATAATTGCGGGTTTTTGGGAGTATTTTTTAGCATTATCTATCAGGGCTTGACTTACTTTCATTTGCGGATGATTATATGAAGATAGAGCCGGTTAAATTCCTCTGACCTTTGGGAAATATTTCTTAACCTTTGCATGTTTTTAATTATCACCTTGCGGGAAAATTTCTGCTCGGTTATCTTAAAATCTTTAATTCCTGCCTCAATAAGAATTTTTTCTAATTCAGAAGGTAGATAACTGGCAGCAATAGAATTTAAAAATCCTGTTTTTTGTGCGGGGTTTAAGCCAACTGCCGCCTCCTCTACTATATTTTCTGGTGCATCCCTTCTTAAATCTGCAATGTAAATAATTCCTCCTGGCTTTAATACTCGCTGGGCTTGCAAAAATACTTTCTTTGGGTCCTGCCAATGATGTAAAGAGCCGTGACTGGCAATCAAGTCTATAGAATTCTCCTCAAAATCCAAAGCATGCACATCCATAAGTTTAAATTTTAAGTTATTTATCCCTTGCTTTTGCTGCGAATTTTCTGCCTGAGTAAGCATCTCTTGAGAAATATCCAAGCCGAAAATCTCTGCCTCAGTAAACCTTCTGGCTAATTCTACGGCTAAATTACCTAATCCAGTGCCTAAATCTAAAACTTTGCCTTTTAAAGAGCCGCTTAATTCATAAATCTGGTCAGCTAAGAGAGAATAGGTTATCCCGATTATGCCGGCTATGCCTAGATACTCAGAAACCGCCTCCTGCTCAGAAAGATACATCTCAGCTTCAACTTTCCTGGATGTCTGCATAGTTTAATAATCCTCTAAATAATATAGTAAAATTTTACTATTTAAATTTAGCCACATTATGACAAATTATTTTCTTTGTGTCAAGCGAATTCTAACAGGGATGAAAGTTTAAGAAATAAAAGAGGTTGGATGTAATTTGATATGAAAAATAGCTCTAAGCGGGTATGCCACATAGAGCCAAATGAGCGTAAAGAAGCCTAAGGATTTATTACTGTATTGTCCAGGTGCATTTCTTCTACTTCACCACACTTAAGGTATAAGCAACAGTTGTTTTAATATTGCCTGCATTATCCACTGCCTTTATCTTATAGGTGATGGTTGTAGGCGTGGTCTTTGCCGGTTTAGTAATCTGGTATAAGCCGCTTGCGACATCATAGGTCAAGGCGCCAGAGGCCTTAAAGGTTCCATCTGCTTGTTTAATCAACAGAGTTACCTTATTTATCCCTGAAATATCATCTGTAACCTGCGCTTTGTATACCAAGGGTTGACCTACCTTTTGCGGGCTGATAGTCTTATTGGTGACTTTGGGAACAGTTTTGTCCACAATAATTGGAACACTGGAAGGTGAAAAAGAGGATAAATTCCCAATATTATCTACTGCGCGGATATAGTAGGAATAACTGCCTTGAGGAAGACTTGTCTCGGAGAATGTATTTGTTGCAACGGTTCCTATTTTAATGCCATTACGAAAAACTTCATATTCTAATAATCCACTCAGAGAATCTGTAGAGGACGACCAAGAAATTGAAAATGTTCCGCTTTTGTTCGGGCTGTTGCCAGATGACAAATAGGGTTGTCCCGGAACACTGGGCGCCGTCGTATCCAGAATAATCGTATCTTTGTAAGTTAAAGAAATATTACCTGCCCTATCTTTAAACCTTACATATACGCTCTTGGTACCATCTGTAGTCGAGCCTAAACTCCAACTCTTTAAGGCCACATAAGGTTCCCAGGGATTTTTCAGCGCATCCCACGTGTTATCGTTAGAAAAACGCATCATCACTACTCCGCATCCGCTATCTTCTGCAGAAAGAATAAGTGTAACTAAGACAGAATTGGTGAACGTAGCGCCTGAGTTGATGGAAATGCTTCCCGTAGGTGCATTAACATCTACTTTTATCTGCGTAGTCTTAACTGATTCTATATTCCCTGCTTTATCTATTGAATAATACTGTATGTTATAACTGCCTTCTGTAGAGAGAGTAAATGGCGCTGTATAAACAAGTGTGGGATAAGAGTTATCGGTAGAGTAGTAAGTCTTGTCTTCGCCTGAAAGCGCGTCAGAGACAGAAAGAGTCACCGTTACAGAATCCTTATAGCAAAAGCCCTCTGTAACCAAGGCTTGAGTTTGAGGTGAAGTAGTATCAATTGTAATTGCTTGAGAACTTTCAGACCAGAGCCCTAAGCCATTTATGGCTCTTACTCTAAAATAATAAGTATTAGGCTCAGTTAAATTTAAGAGGCTGGCAGTAACATAAGTATCCTTGCCCACAGAAGTCCATCCTTTAATATCGGTTGCGTTTGGAGAAGTGCCAATGGCATACTGATACTCCGCAAGCCCTGATTCAGTGTCATTAGAGGCAGTCCAAGAAGCATAAAGCTGGTCTGTTTTATTGGTGTATCCTGTCCCATTTTCAACGCTAACCTCTGGAATTGTAGGCAAAGTGGTATCAGTGAAATCAATGCTCTTATAATCCTGCACAGAACCGTTCCAGCAGCGCACAGTAAGATATTTGGCTGCAGAATCTGCAGTCTGAAGTGACACCTGAATTTCATCTTCCCATCGATGCTGACCTCATCCAGGATGCCTGTTGGCTTGCAAGGGTTCTCCTGGGTTATACCTGTTCTAGCGGGAGTAAAAACAACC
>JAMWDE010000140.1 GCA_023818905.1 Candidatus Omnitrophota bacterium
CAGATGGTAACTCACCTACTGAATTAATTAATTATTCTGATAAGGCACTTTATGAAGCAAAAAGGATGGGCAAAAATACTATCTGTGGGTAGTAAAATTATTTAAACTGATTCAACCGCAACTAGTGCCTTTTGGGGATTATCTTTATCTTTCTGATTATCTTTAGCAAACTTAACTGATACAATCTTAGATACGCCGGATTCCTCCATAGTAATACCGTACATCACATCTGCATTGGAAATTGTAGTTTTATTATGGGTGATTACAATAAATTGGGATGTCTTTGCAAATTCCTGCAGAACCTGCGAAAATCTGGCTACATTTGCCTCGTCAAGTGCCGCATCTATCTCATCCAATACACAGAAAGGAGCGGGTTTTACCTTAAAGATTGCAAATATAAGGGCTATTGCTGATAGGGACTTTTCTCCTCCTGAAAGCAACATAACATTCTGTAATTTTTTTCCAGGTGGACGACAAATAATCTCAATCCCCGATTCTAAAGGGTCTTGTTCATCAATCAAGAACAGTTGCGCATCGCCACCGTTAAAAAGTAGTCTAAAATAATTGCGGAATTCCTGGCGTATACTTTCAAAGGTTTCCAAAAACATCTTTTTGGTAGTACGATTTATCTTGTTTATTGCTTCATGTAATAAGGCCTTTGAATTATTGAGATCGGTCTGTTGCTGGCTTAAGAAATCATAACGCTTCTTTAGCTCATCATACTCCTCTATAGCTACTAGATTAACCGCACCATAAGATTCTAAACGTTCTTTTAGTTTTTTTAAATCTTCAGTAAAACTCTGTATATCTATATCTTGAGACAATGTAAATGCCGATTCTTCTGTTGAATCTAAGTCTATACTATAAATCTGTGCAAACCTCTCTTTCATACTTATGTATTTGAAATCTATATCCTTTAATTGCATCTGTAGCTGATAGATTTGGGTCCTTATCCTATCGTGGTCTTCTCTGGCAGCTTCTATCCTTTTGTTCATCAGGGCAATCTCCTCAGATATATTTTTATAATTATCTTCGTTTTCCTTCAGGTATTTTTGTTGACACTGAATAGTTTTGGTATCCTGTACAATCTCCTCTTCTATACCTTTGATTTCTTCGGTAAGCTTTATCTTACGGTTATCAATCTCTTGGATACGGACTTCAAAATTGGCTAGTTCCTGCTTATCCTGTTGGTACGCATTCTCTAAGTTATTGAGGGTTGTCTCCTCTGAGGCAATACTTTTATGTAGGGCGTCGATCTCGGTTTTAAGACGCGTAATATTCACAAGCACCTCTTCTTTTTTAGCACTATTTACACTGATAGCATTCTGTTGTCCCAAAATAATTTCCTGTATTCTTTTTTCTTCCGATTGAAACTCATCGAGCCTTTTTTGAAGTTGAGAAAGAATATCTTCTGTTGAATGTAATTCTCCTTCAGTATCTGAAAACTCAAGAATTACTATCTCCTCTTCTGTTTTTATCCTGTTGAGTTGCTCTAAGATAGCCTGGTAGTTAATTTTCTTATTTGCAAACTTGACTTCTTCATCATGTAGCATTTTTTGCTTTGAAGTCAACAATGCGTTAAGTTCTCCTAAGCGTCTTTCTTTCTCTATGCGATTATTTTTTAGGACCTCTATATCCTTTTCTATATCTATCATCCTTTGTTTTAATCTGTCTACATCCAGATCCATTGGCTTTGCCTCTCCGGATAACTTAAGATTAGCGGAAGAAACAATTCTCTTATCCTCTTGACCTAAGTCTAACTTATTCCTTATCTTAACTATTAAGCCACTTAAACTGTATGGGGGTATCTTATCTAGATAGATAACTGCATCCATAGAATCGCTTATATCCTCATATTTTGTCTTTAGTTCCTCCAAGAAATTCTTCTGCGATGTAAGTATTAATAGCTTCCTGCCTAAAGAGTCCAAGTCAGAATCTATTTCATCTATCGCCAGATTGATATTTTCTACTTCTTGTTTTATATCTGTTATAGATGAATTTAATTCCTTTATAGTTGCTTCTAAAACATTGACCTCTTTGGCCACAAGATCCAGGGTTTGCTCCGTTGAAGCCTTATCTGTTTGAATCCTGGCTTTCTCTATCTCTAATCTTTTTTTACGGGCAAGAAAAACCTGCTCTTGAGATTTTTTTTCATTAATCTCATTTTTAATATTGGTTATACTGTTTACTAAATCTAACATGTCTTTCTTCGCCGCAGCGATAGCCTCTAAAGAATCTTTAATTGCATTACTGAGTTCTTTGAGCAATGATTCTTCCTTGTTTAGAAGATTAGTTTTTTGTTCTATATCATTCTTGGCATTCAGATATTCCCGTCTAAAATTGTTAAGCCTTTCTTCATCACTTACAATCCTGTTGGAAAGTTGTTTAAGTTGATCCTCAAAATATATCCTATTTTTATCTAATTCCGAAAACCTTTCCTGATTTAGGCGAATGCGTTCTTTATTTTTGGATAGATTATTTTCGGCTTGCATAATCTGGTGTTTAGCTGATAATATTGCCTCCTCAAGTCCTTCTAGCTCCCTCTGGCTATCTCTAAAGTTTGCCTGATGAGATTCTATCTCTTTAATTAGGTTAAGTTGCTGGGATTCTAAATCATTTAACTGTTTGTTGATATCTTCTTTTTGTTTTTGAATCTCTTTCTTCTGCAGTAAAGCCAAGGTAAGCTCCTTTTTCTTTATCTCTTCAAAGGTTTCTCTATATTTACGCGCCTTGTTTGCCTGACGTTCTAATGAGTTAATCTGGCGTTTTACTTCTGAAATAATATCGTTTACCCTCAAAAGATTCTGCTCAGTCTCTTCCAATTTTCTGAGGGCCTCTTTCTTTTGCGCTTTGTATTTAGTTATAACTGCGGCCTCATCAAATACCAGACGCCTATCTTCTGGTCTTGAGCTCAAAATCAAATCAATCTTACCCTGTTGAATCAAAGAGTAGCTCTCTGCTCCAATACCAGTACCGGCAAATAGATCCAAAATATCTTTTAACCTAACAGGTATCTTATTGAGTAGATATTCACTTTCTCCCGAACGGAATATTCTACGAGTAACTGTTATCTCTGGCTGGTCAACTGCAAGATACCTCTGGCTGTTATCAAATGTAAGCGAAACCTCAGCCATACTTAAAGGCTCTTTAGAATCAGAGCCGTTGAATATTACATCTTGCATCTGAGAGCCACGCAGTGCCTTCGCTGATTGTTCACCCAATACCCAACGTATTGAATCAAAGATATTTGACTTACCACAACCATTGGGTCCAACTATAGCCGTAATTCCTGGTTCAAAGCGTAAGGTCGTCTTCTCGCAGAATGATTTAAAACCTATCATGTCTAAGCTCTTAAGAAGCATACCTACTCCTTTTTTTTAAGAAACACTAC
>JAMWDE010000141.1 GCA_023818905.1 Candidatus Omnitrophota bacterium
TATCGCATTGACGGTTCGTTACATGAGGCCTTGAGGCTTCCTAAGACGAATCAGAATGCTATACTAGCCAGACTTAAAATTATTTCAGGCCTTGATATTACTGAGAACCGCATTCCGCAGGATGGCAGATTTAAGGTAAAATTTGAAGGCAAGGAGGTGGATTTCCGTGTCTCTAGTTTACCTACCACCTTTGGACAGAAATTTGTTTTACGGTTACTTGACAAATCCAATTTGTCTGTAGGTTTAGATAAATTAGGTTTTTCAGAACAACCTCTTAGGATATTCAAGGAGGCGATTGCTAAGCCATTTGGTATGATTTTAGTTACAGGGCCTACAGGTTCAGGTAAATCCACTACTCTGTATTCAATATTAAACCAATTGAACACCCCTGAAAAGAATATCATTACCATTGAAGATCCGGTAGAGTATCAGATAGAAGGGATTACCCAGGTTCAGGTGAAGCCAGATATCGGTTTAGATTTTGCTTCTGGTTTGCGTTCCATATTAAGACAGAGCCCAGACATAATTATGATTGGTGAGATAAGAGATTCTGAGACAGCAGATATCGCAGTAAAAGCATCATTGACAGGACAGTTAGTTTTATCTACCCTACACACAAATGATGCTATTTCAAGCATTACCCGACTTATTGATATGGGTCTAGAGCCATTTTTGGTTGCCTCCAGTCTTATTATGCTCTGTGCCCAGAGACTTTGCCGTAAGATATGCCCTAAGTGTAAGAAACCCATTGAAGTTACAGAAGATTTTTTAAAAAGGATAGGATTTGCCAAGGGGTCACAGAGAGAAAAAATTACTTTTTATACTGCCGAGGGATGTAAGTTCTGTAATTACACAGGTTTTTATGGTAGGGTAGCTATTTTGGAGACAGTTATGATTGATGATACAATAAGAGGGATGATTATCAGAAAGAGTTCGATCGATGAGATAAAAAAATACGCCATAGAGCAACGTGGTATGAAGACCCTTAGGGATGATGGATTTTTAAAGGTGAGGGAAGGGCTTACTACCATTGAAGAGGCTTTGAGGATTACTACTGAAGAGTGATTTTGTAAGAGAAAAGATGCATTATTTGAAACGCTACATGAGATGAGAGGTTTTATTCTATATAATATATTTATTACACCACCGCTTCTAACTTTAGAATGCGAGATAACCTTAAGGCTCGCTGCCAGATACGCTTTAATTCAACTCAAAGGCTAATTGCTTAAACGCTGCCAAGATAAGGCATAAAGCTATATCTGGATTCCATTGTCTTGGTAATGTAACAATGATAGCATTACGTATTTTATAAGAGAACCAAATATGGATGGGAACAATAGCATACTTTTGATTCAGGAAGATCAGGCATTCGCCTGTTACCTTAGAGACGAGTTAGTTACAAAAGGAGGGTATACTGTATCTGTAGAATATAGTGCACATGCAGGTTTGGAGGCTTTTAAAAATAATAGATTTGCTATGGTTATAACTGAATTTAGTATGTCAGATTTGAGAGGTGCGGAGCTTATCAGGGAATTAAAAAATCTTGATCCCGATTGTGTAATAATCATATTCATTAATGAGCTAAACCAAAACATATTTAAAGAGGTGTCTATATTGGGCGTGTATGATTTTGTAAGTAAGCCCGTAGATTTAGAAAAATTATTTCTTCTGATTAAAAAAGGGATGGAATTACATCTATTAATGGTTGCGCACCGTAAATTTATATTGAGTTTGAAGGAACAGAACGCTTCTCTACAGAGACAGAACGCACTGCTTGCCAAGAGATACGAGGAGGCGACAAAAAATTTAGTTCGCCTTTACGAAGAGGTACACGCAACTTATATGCGGACCATTAAGGTTTTGGCACAGGCGATAGAAACCCGCGACCATTATACCCACAGTCATTCTGAAAACGTGGCTAAGTATGCGGTGGCAATAGCTGAGCAGATGCAGCTTTCTTTCAGAGATATCGAGACGCTCAGAGAGGCATGTGAATTACATGATTTAGGTAAACTCGGCATTCAGGATAGTATACTTATGAAACCCTCTATGCTTAATGAGGAGGAATGGATGGAGATTAAACAACATCCGGATTCTGCTGTAAAGATATTGGAACCTCTTACATTTCTAAATAAAGATGTTACAGAATTAATCAGACAACATCACGAACACTACGATGGCACAGGCTATCCTGAAGGTAGACGGGCAGAAGAGATACGTTTAGGTGCGCGGATTATCCATTTGGCAGATGCATATGATGCAATGCGTTCTGCACGTTCGTATAGGAAAGTTCCTTTATCAAAAGAAGAAGCAATTTTAGAAATTAAGAAAAAGAGTGGGACCCAATTTGATCCTAAGGTAGTAGAGGCATTCTTGAAGATAGCGGATAAACTTGAACCTTAAAATATAAAAAGAATCAGAATACAAGGAGATTGTATGGGTGATTATCAATATGTAGCTAAAGATAAAAATGGGCATGCGGTAACAGGCATTGTAGAGGCGACCTCAGAACGCGAGGCAACAGATATCCTACATAAGAAAGACTTGATTGTTATCTCAATGCAACCCACCAAGAGAAAGTTCCTAAAGAAGACCAAAGGCAGAAAAGTGAAATTGGATGATTTGGTTATTTTCTCTCGGCAGTTAGCCACAATGATCGATGCAGGCATTCCTTTAGTTCAAGCGTTAGGCATATTAGGCGAGCAGATAGAGAATGCCAATCTAAAGAGTGTGGTGTTAAATATAAGACAGGATATTGAAGGCGGTATGAGTTTTTGCGATGCGTTAGCAAAATATCCGGGCATATTCTCTGAGCTGTTTGTGAACATGGCTAGGGCAGGTGAAGCATCGGGTATGCTTGATGAGGTTTTAGATAGACTGGCTACTTATCTTGAAAAAACTTCTGCACTTAACCGCAAGATCCGTTCTAGTCTAGTGTATCCCACTGTAGTTGTTACTGTGGCAATTCTGATTACTATCTTTTTATTAGTTAAGGTGGTACCCACATTTAAGGGCATATTTGATGTTTTGGGTGGACAGTTGCCTCTACCTACGCTTATTCTTATTGGAATAAGTAACTTGATGAGAAAATATTTTGGTATTCTTTTGGTCTTATTGGGTATTTTAGGGTATTTCTTTAAAAGATATATAAATACTGAAAAGGGTAGGTATAATTTTGATTCTAAAAAACTAATAGCACCCATTCTGGGTCCACTTTTCCGTAAAGTGGCTATCGCTAAATTTTCTCGCACGTTCTCTACATTGATAAAAAGCGGTGTCTCTGTTCTTAATGCTTTGGATATCGTTGCCAAGACCTCTGGTAATAAGGTGATTGAGCAAACTATAATGAATTGCAGGAATGCAGTAAGAGATGGAGAACCGATCGCGCA
>JAMWDE010000142.1 GCA_023818905.1 Candidatus Omnitrophota bacterium
GACTACAGAGAGATTCTATATTAGGGATATCCAGTATGATAGGTACAGACTAAAAAATTTAGAGGGTAACGCTAACTTTATAGAGAATACTTTGATGCTTAACAATATATCTGCTGAGCTTTTTAGGGGAAGACTAAAGGGAGAATTGGAATTAAGTTTTGATTCTCTACGGACATTTAGACTGAATTTGGAATTTTTGTATATAGACCTTGAGAATTTTTCCGAGACGGCGAATTTGCAACAGAAGATTAAATTGAGCGGGACTTTAAGTGGCAAGCTAAGCTTAGAAGGGACAAAGGATAACTTTAGCTTTATAAATGGAGATTTTGTAACCCTGCCTCCAGGAGGAGAGTTTTCTATTAAGGACAATAGATATCTTGAGAGGTTAGCTAATCAATCAGGGCAGGCATTAGATTTAATAATGGAAAATTTTAAAAATTATTATTATAATAATGGAAGCTTGAAGCTGCATCTCAATAAAAATAATCTTGAGGTTAAGATTAATCTAGATGGCAAGAACGGCAAGCGCAATCTGGATATCACGATGCATAATTTTTTTAATTTATTAAAAGGAGCGTTGCTATGGGAAGGATAATCTTTATTATTTTTGTTATCCTGGTATTAAGTATAGGTTGTGCGCGCATAAAAGTTGAAGCGCCTAAAGAACCTATAAAGGTTGATATCACTATGCGGTTAGATATATATCAGCATATACAGAAAGATATTGATGCCATTGAGAGCATTGTAAAGGAAAATAAATCTCAACAGCAACAGAGTTTTTTAGGTTATCTTATCCCTACTATCTATGCCCAGGAGGAGTTAAGTCCTCAGGTACAGGAGGCAGCTATAAGGCGCAGGGATAGGACCGATGCCTTAAGACAGGTTCAAAAGCAAGGGATTGTCGGAGAAAATAAAGAAGGATTGGTAGAGATAAGAAAATCTTCTGCTTCGGATATTCAACTTGAGGAATTGATAAGGAAAGAAAATGAAGACCGTATGATTATCTATCAGGCATTGGCACAGAAAAATAGTGTTGCGGTAGAGGATATCCAGAGGATATATGCCTTGCGTTTGCAAAATGATGCCCCTTCAGGAACACCCATAGAAATTTTGGAACCCTCAACAGGTAAATACATATGGAAGGTAAAATAGTCAGGAGGTGAAAGATGATTAAGAGGACATTTATCTTATCAACTACATTACTCTTATTTTTCTTTGTTTCTTTGGTTCTGGCCTCTGCGAGAGAACAGAGATTTCAACACGCAGATAGAAACAAGGACGACGATGTGGATGCTAAAGAGATGCAGATGGAGAAGCAATGGGAAAGAAAACAGAGGTCACAGGTAAATACCTGGTGGGAGAAGAGAGCAGATGTTAATAATGACGGCATGGTTGACAGTAACGAATTAAAATCTTGGAGACAGCTTACTAAGGAGCGCATAGATTTAAACAACGATGGAACTATAGACGCAAAAGAAAGGAGACTCTGTTGGAGGCAGGCTCGTTCACGAGTGAATACAAGACTGGAGAGTAAATACGATGCGAATAAAGATGGTTGGCTTGAGCCAGATGAGGTAAAGGAGATGTTAAGAGATAGGTCTACCATTGTTAAAACAAAAGGTAAGGCAAAGGTAGACTCAGTCATTGAACAGGAATATGACGCCAACGAAGATGGTGTGATTGATGCCAATGAAGCAGAGACAATGAAACAAGATATTCTATAGGAGGCGATATGAATATATTTCATATTAGTGAGATTATGGATTTAGGTATTGAGAAGGAAAAGAAACGCCGGGATTTTTATGGTCTGGTAGCCGAGCAGTTCAGAGAACAGCAATTGAAAGAACTCTTCAGTCGACTGCGAGATTGGGAGCAGACACATATAAAGAAATTTACTGAGATAAAGGATACCCTGCCTCCTGATGAGGCAGCCCAGACCTATCCCGGAGAATTATCTGCATATATGCAGGCGCTAGTGGATGATAAACTATATAAGATATCCTTGGTGCAGGAATTTAGGAAGAATGTCAAGACCCCGCTGGATGCAGTTCGTTACGGAATAGAATTTGAGAAGGATGCCATCTTATTTTTTGTGGAGATAAAGGATTACACACTTGACCCGCATAAAGAGATAATCCAGAAACTCCTTGCAGAAGAACGACAACATATCATTTATCTGCTTGAATTACAGAAAAAACTTAACAGTCAATAACAACGCAGGGGTAATCCTTTAATAACTAGATAGTTTATCCATTAATGAGATACGTCAGGCAGATACTCTTTTTTATTCTTTCTTATTTTCTAATCTTTTATTCTATTTTTGCTTTTGCGCAAGAGAACCAAGAAAGTATAGATACAGAGACAGACGTAGAAGTTGAGATAATTTATGTTTCTGGTTCAGTAGAGGTATGTAGCATGCAGCAGGCCTCCTGTAGACAAGCTGAAGAGGGTATGCTGCTGGTAGCTGGCGACAGAATAAAGACTGCTTGGGGCTCAGCTGCAGAGTTGGCTTTTGATGAGGATAAAGGTAATGTAGTGCGTCTAAACGCCAATACCGTTTGCATACTTCTTCTAAAGGAGGATGAAAAAATAGAGCTTTTGGAAGGAGAGGTATTTACCATAGTTGGTAATTTATCTGCTGGGTCTGCTTTTGAAATTAGAACCCCCACTGCAATAGTGGGAGCTAGAGGCACAGAGTGGCTTACCCGAGTTGAACAGGATACTACTCTGGTTGAGGCATATGAGAACAATACCTATGTGAAGATTCTGCAGCCGGATGGAAGACCAGCGCCAGAGTTAACTACAGTTATTCCAGGCCATACAACTTCTGTCAGGCGTTTTCAGAGGCCTCAGCCACTTCAAAGGATCCCTGAGCATAAAATAAAGACCTGGAAAGAGCTTAGGTCACATATAAAAGAACGTGCAGTAAAAGCAAATGAGAGAAGAAAATTACAGCGTATGCTTAAACCACAGCCTATTAAGCCCGAAAGATTTAAGAAAGATTTTCAGCAACGGAAACCGCAGAAGCCGGATCAATTGTTAAGACAATCCAGGCCGCAGAAACCTCTGCCACCCGAATCTAAGAGTAAAGGTTCTTCTCAAGGTCCATTAGAGAGGCAACAATAAATGAGTCAATCCAAGCAGAGACTATATAACCTTCTGCTGTGCAAAATATAAATATAAATGAAACTGTAATGGAGCTACAAAATAAATGCTCAATAAGTATTCATAGTTGTCATCCCTGGCGACTTTTTCTTTGACTCTGGTTTTGCCGTAATGGATGTATGTTTTTATAGGAATTTGCTCAAGCAGTCTATCCAAGATAACAGGAGGAAATGATAACACTTGGGGGTTTATCTGTGGTGCCTGTTGTT
>JAMWDE010000143.1:0-1330 GCA_023818905.1 Candidatus Omnitrophota bacterium
AATCGCAGCTGGCCCGGTAAGGGCTGTCTGCGAGGCAGTGGGCATAAGAGATATTCTTACCAAATGCCTCAAATCTAATAACCCCATAAATGTTATTAAGGCAACTATAGAAGGATTAAGATCATTGAAGGCTTAAAGATAGTTTTACGATGAAGAATACAAGTGATAAAAAAGAGTCTGAAATAGTAGGGTTGCACAATTTAAAAGCACCTGTGGGAGCGCATAAACGCAAGAAGCTTTTAGGTAGAGGTCCTAGCTCTGGCCATGGAAAGACCTCTACTAGAGGTAGTAAAGGTCAAACCTCTAGGGCAGGCAGGGATTTTTATTTGGGGTTTGAGGGTGGTCAGACCCCTTTGATACGTAGGTTTCCTAAACGCGGATTTAACAGGGCTAGATTTAGGAAGGAGTATCAGATTGTAAATCTTGGAGATTTAAATAGGATAAAACAATCTACAGTGACTCCTGAATTATTAGAGAAAAGCGGTCTTATAAGAGACAAAGACAGAGTGGTCAAAATATTGGGAAACGGCCAGATTAAAGAAGCCATTACTATTTATGCACATGCGTTTTCCAAGAAGGCGCAGGAGAAGATTAAAACTGCAGGCGGAACCTTTCAGATAATCAATGTTTAGTACGCTGGTCAATTCATTTAAGATTCCGGATTTAAAGAGAAGGCTGCTCATAACCGCACTACTTATTGCGGTATATCGCATTGGTTGCTATGTGCCTACGCCAGGCATTGACGGAGTGGCTTTAGCTGAGTTATTTAATCGCATTACCAAAACACAGGGAGGGACTATCTTTGGTCTTATTGATATGTTCTCCGGCGGTGCAATGGAGAGACTGACAATTTTTGCCTTAGGGATAATGCCTTACATCTCAGCATCTATTATCTTGCAGCTTCTGACCGCAGTCATTCCTACCCTAGAAAAATTAGCCAAAGAGGGAAGGAGTGGTTATGAGAAGATAAACCAATACACCCGTTACTCTACGGTTATTCTGTCAGTAATCCAATCTTTATTTATTGCCTTGTGGTTGGAGAATCCTGAGCGTCTACAGGGCTTAAGGATCGTGATACATCCGGGCTGGGGATTCAGGATGCTTACAGTATTGACTTTAACTACCGGTACCATATTCATTATGTGGCTAGGAGAACAGATACAGGAAAGAGGCATTGGTAATGGTATCTCTTTGGTTATTACTGCAGGTATTATTTCTCGCATTCCAGTAGCGCTACATCAGCTTTATATTTTACTTTCACCGTTCTCACCTGCTCGTCGCCAGATTCAGCCCTTTACTTTATTGATCATGCTCTTTCTTTTGATAGGAG
>JAMWDE010000143.1:1340-3360 GCA_023818905.1 Candidatus Omnitrophota bacterium
ATATTCGCTGTAGTTTTTGTAACTCAGGGGCAGAGGAGGATTCCGGTGCAGTATGCCCGTAGGATTGTGGGAAGGAAAATCTTTGGTGGACAGAGTACCTATATTCCACTTAAAGTGGATACCGCGGGTGTGATTGCTATCATCTTCGCCCAGTCCATTATTCTGTTTCCTGCTACTCTGGCTTCTTTTTTGCCAAATCCCCTACTGCAAAGATGGGCACAGGGATTTGTGAGAGGAAATCTTGTCTACACTCTCATTTATGCCTTGCTGATAATATTTTTCTGCTACTTTTATACTGCCATAGTATTCAATCCTCGGGACCTCTCAGAGAATATGAAAAAGTATGGAGGTTTTATACCTGGTATCAGACCAGGGGTTTCTACTGCAGAATTTTTGGATTTTGTGATGACCAGGATAACCTTGGCAGGTGCCATATTTATCGCGTTTATTGCCATATTCCCTGATCTTATTATGGCCTGGCTTAAGGTTCCGTATCTGGTAGCTTCTTTCTTTGGTGGCACAGCCATACTTATTGTGGTGGGTGTGATGTTAGACACTATAAAACAGATTGAATCTCATCTTTTGACGCATCATTATGAGGGATTTCTAAAAGCAGGTCGGGTGAGGGCAAGACGTTAAAACTAAAATGAGGATTATACTGTTAGGCACTCCTGGCGCAGGAAAGGGAACACAGGCAAAGATTCTTTCAGAGAAATTACATCTACCTCACATATCTACCGGAGATATCCTAAGGCAGAATGTTAAACAAGGTACAGAATTAGGACTGAAAGCCAAGGCGTTTATGGAAAGGGGTGAGTTGGTACCAGATGAATTGGTTACTCAGATGTTGGTTCAGAGGATAGCGCAATCTGATACCAGAGACGGCTTTATATTAGACGGTTATCCGCGCAATATAATCCAGGCTGAATCCTTAGACGCTATGCTTCTAAAAGAAGATGTAAAGATAGATTTTATTTTTTACCTTGATGCGGATGAGGCAGTGATTATACAAAGGCTAATGGGTAGATTAGTCTGCAGTGTCTGCGGAGCAAATTTCCATATAAAGAATATGCCTCCTAAAAATGATATGGTTTGTGATAACTGTGGTGGTAGATTATACCAAAGGGATGATGACAACAGAGAGACTATAAAAAAACGCTTAGAGGTATACAGAAACGAATCTTCTCCTCTGGTTCAGTATTACCAAAAGCAACAAAAGTTATATCGTCTTTCTTCCAATGAAGAGCCAGAGGTAGTTTTGGGTAAGATAATGCGGATTATAGAAAAGCGTCATGATTGTCTTAAAAACTGAAGAAGAGTTAGCGATGCTTAGAAAATCGGGTAAGATTTTGGCTAAGATAATGGCTAGATTAAAGCAGTTTATACGGCCGGGCATATCTACTCAAGATATAGACAGATTTGCTGAGGAACTTTTACAGCAAGAGAATGTAATATCTGCTTTTAAGGGCTACAGGGGTTTCCCTGCCAACATCTGTACTTCAGTCAATGAGGAAATTATCCATGGGATTCCTGGACCAAGACAACTAAAAGACACAGATATCATCAGTATTGATTTGGGTATAAATTATCAGGGATATTTTTCTGATGCAGCCATCACTATAGCAATGGAAAGGGCTAGCAGTAATTTAAAGAGATTGGTAGAGGTAACAAAGCAGGCATTGTTTGAGGGTATAAAGCAGGCAAGGGTTAATAACTACTTATCCGATATATCCCATGCTATCCAGAATTATGTAGAAAGAAACGGTTTTTCTGTGGTTAGGGAATTCGTAGGCCATGGTATAGGCCGCGCTTTACACGAGGAACCAGAGGTGCCAAATTTTGGTTTACCTCATAGGGGCCCGATATTAAAAAGCGGTATGGTTCTGGCTATTGAGCCAATGGTGAATATGGGTAGCTGGGAATCTCGGATTCTGGCTAATGGTTGGACTGCAGTTACCAAGGATGGTTTGGCCTCAGCGCATTTTGAGCATACGGTAGCGATTAGAGAGGATGGGCCTGA
>JAMWDE010000144.1 GCA_023818905.1 Candidatus Omnitrophota bacterium
ATGATTCACAAAAATAGTTTGGTCGATTTAGTAGAAGGATTAAGGCCTGCTATAGACAAATACAATAAGACCTCAAGGCTTGGTCCCCTTTCATTCTTTGAGGTCTATACTGCCTTGGCTTTTGCTTATTTTAGAGAAGAGAAGGTAGATTTTGTGGTTTTAGAGACAGGACTGGGAGGAAGGTTGGATGCTACCAATGTGGTTGAGTCTTTGGTTTGCGCCATAACACCTATAAGCTATGAACATACCCAAAAATTAGGCAATACCTTAATAGAGATAGTCCATGAAAAAGCAGGTATTATAAAGAGATACAAAGATACCAAGATGAGGGATAAGTTGACGGTAATCAGTGCACCTCAAGAGAGAGAAGTTATCGAGGTTATTAGGAACAGATGTAGATTAATGGATGCAAGATTGTATGAGGTAGATAGAGACATAACTTATAATAAAACCCAAGAGGGGTTTAATGTTAAGGCCATTTTTAATGAGTATCAAAACCTGAAAGTAAGACTTGTTGGTCAACATCAGATAATCAATGCTGCGGTTGCTATAGGTATAATCGAGGCATTGCAGTTTTATGGTATAGGGATTGAGAGCGAAGCAGTAAGGAAAGGTCTTTATAATACATTATGGCCAGGCAGATGTGAGATAGTTTCAAAGCGGCCCTTGACAGTTTTAGATGGAGCGCAGAATGTCGCTTCAGCTAAAGTTTTAAAGCAGACAATCAAAGAGAACTTTAACTATAAAAGATTGATTCTGGTATTGGGTATTTCTAAAGATAAGGATATACCTGGTATCTGCCGAGAACTCAATGAATTAGGTGATGAGATTATTTTGACCAGAGCCACTAATCCACGGGCAAGCCCAGTTGAGAGGATTGTCCCTTATTTAAGGGATAAAAGAGTCCATCTCACAAATAATGTAAGTGAAGCCAGAGATTTGGTGAGAAGATTAGCTAGGAATGATGACCTGATATTGGTTTGCGGTTCATTATTTGTGGTGGGTGAATTTAGGAATGGTGGTATACGGACTTAAAGATACCATTGCAGCAATCTCTACTCCTTTAGGTGAATCAGGAATTGGAATTGTGCGTCTAAGTGGCAAAGACGCTCTTACTATAGCTGATAAGATATTTTTTGCAAAAGATAACAAAAAGCCCTCCACGTTTAAGACCTACACCACACATTATGGTTGGATTAAGAAAGATTCAGAGATTATCGATGAAGTGATTCTGACAGTAATGCGCTCGCCAAAATCTTATACCAAAGAGGACGTAGTGGAGATTAACTGCCACGGAGGTATTACTGCGCTTAGGGCAGTTTTAGATTTGGTTTTAGAAAGTGGTGCTCGTTTGGCTGAGCCGGGGGAATTCACCAAGCGAGCCTTCTTAAATGGAAGGATTGATTTAGTTCAGGCAGAAGCAGTTTTGGATATTATTAAGGCAAAGACAGATTTAGCTCTGAAGTTAGGCATAGAACAATTAAAAGGGGTTTTTTCTAAACAGATAAGTAGCATAAGACAAAAGCTCTTAGATCTACTTTCCATCTTAGAGGCGAATATTGATTTCCCTGATGAGGAGATAGGTAGTGTTAATCTGGATGAGATTCATCAAAGATTAGAGCAGATAAATGGAAGACTGAAGTTCTTATTAGAGAAGGCAAGGTATGGCAGGGTTTTACGAGAGGGTATGAGCGTGGTGATTTGTGGTAGGCCTAATGTGGGCAAATCTTCGCTTCTGAATGCTATTTTAAGACAAGAACGAGCTATAGTCACGCCAGTTGCAGGGACGACCCGCGATACTATAGAAGAGATGATTAATATCAAAGGCATTCCTATAAGAGTGGTGGATACCGCTGGTATTATCGAGCCAAAAGACCTGATAGAGAAAAAGGCGGTTGAACGCTCTAAAAGACAGATTGATTTAGCAGATTTGATAATCTTGGTATTTGATGGTAGTAGAAGACTAAACAGAGAAGATTCGCTTCTTATCAAGAGATTACAAAGGAAGACCAAGATTGTAGTTATAAACAAGATAGACCTCAAACAGAGGATTGAAAAGGACAAAATAATTAGAAGATTTCAGTATGTAGTGGAGACATCGGCAAAAAACCTTAAGAACATAGACCTACTTGAGAATAAAATTGCTGATTTAGTTTATTCCGGCAGAATTATATCTTCAGAGTCACTTTTGGTGGGTAATAGACGACATGCCGAGGCGATTAAGAAGACACAGAAATTTGTTGCAGGGGCAATTGATTCATTGGATAATAAACTATCTTTGGAATTCATTGCCCAGGATATAAAAGAGGCCTTAGGATATCTAGATGATATATTGGGTGGGAGATTTTCTGAGGAACTGTTGGATAAGATATTCAGTGAGTTCTGTATAGGTAAATAGATGGGAGGCAAGATGGATAGACATAAGATTAAGAATGCAATCAGGGATATCTTAGAGGCAATTGGCGATGACCCTAAACGAAAGGATCTGTTGCAAACTCCCCAGCGTGTAGCTGATATGTATGAAGAGATCTTTTCTGGTATTGAACAGGACCCTGAGAAAGAATTAGAGGTAGTTTTAGACCAGAAGCATGATGAGATTATTCTACTTAAAGATATACCACTCTATTCTATCTGTGAACATCATTTACTCCCATTTATTGGTCGCGCCCATATCGCCTATATCCCTAAGGACGGTAGGGTTACAGGTTTGAGTAAACTAGCCAGGATAGTAGATATTCTGTCCAAAAGGTTACAGGTTCAGGAGCGGCTTACCACTCAGATAGCCAATATTATTATGTCCAAACTGAAACCCCAAGGCTGTATGGTAGTTATTGAGGCAGAGCATCTCTGTATGTCTATGCGAGGAGTAAAAAAACCTGGGAGTCTCACTGTAACCTCAGTAGTCAGGGGTATATTTAAGGAAAACGAAAAGACCCGCTCTGAGACATTAGCATTGATCAAATCATAGAATGGTCAAAAAAATTTTTATCTCTTTATTTGTTTTGCTAACCCTTTTCTTGAATGGTTCTTTTTTATCTGGTCAAGAGAACCACCAGCTTAATAAAAATCTGCCCGAGCTTCTATTTTTCTATTCTGAAAGCTGCCATGCCTGTCATAAGGCAAGAAGGGAGATTATGCCAGTAATTGAACAAGAGTTTTACCGTAAGATCAGTATTAGATATTTAGACATTGCGAATGTGGATAATTACAAGTTGATGTTAAGCTTAAAACAAAGATACAACTGCAAAGATGCAGGTGTACCCACAGTTTTTTTGGAAGGCGCAGTCCTGGTTGGCTACGACGGCATAAAAGACAATTTGAGGGGTGTTATAATAAAAACGCTTAAGGAAAAAGATCTT
>JAMWDE010000145.1 GCA_023818905.1 Candidatus Omnitrophota bacterium
CACAGGTGAATGTAGCTATTGAAGTAGCTCAGATTGTGCGTGATGCACTTTTGGGTAAGGGGATACGGAATGCTGCAAATTATCCCTGCGTTGAGCCAGAGGTCTATAAGATATTAGAGCCGTATATAAATTTATCTGAAAGATTGGGTGCATTCTGTGGTCAGTTGATAGAGGGTAGATACCAGCAGTTAAGTATAACTTATAGTGGAGGAATCGTGCATTATGATTTAAGTCCACTTACTATGGCTTTAGTCAAGGGTTTACTTTCAACCATACTGAGAGAGACGGTCAACTTCGTTAATGCCATTAATCTTGCTAAGGAAAGGGGTATAGAGATAAAGGAATCCAAATCATCCAGGGAAGAGGAATTTGTAAATTTGATTCAAATGGAACTAAAGACCGACAAGCAGACTTTGAGAGTTTCTGGCACGCTTTCTCCCAATAAGCAGCCACGGATTGTAAAAATAGACGAATACTATGTTGAAGTATCTCCTTGGGGCGAGATGATTATAATTCATAACTGGGATAGGCCTGGTATCATCGGTAATTTAGGCACAATCTTAGGCAAACACAATATTAATATCGCTTCTATGACATTTGGTCGTGAGAAGCCAGGGGGAATGGCTATTTCAGTGTTGAATGTGGATAGTCCTCTTCCGACTGAAGTGCTGGAGAAGATAAAGTCTACGGATAACATCTTATCGGTTAAGGTAATTAGATTATGAGAATATATAAAAAGAATCTAATAGTTCTGTTTTTAGGTTTTGCGTTTTGGATTCTGAATCTTGGATTTAGATGTTACGCAGAAGAGATTACTTTGCTTTATACTGGTACTACCCATGCGATGGTCTATCCTTGCAATTGCCCTTTACATCCAGATGGAGGAGTGGCCCGTCGAGCACAGTTGATTAAGCAGATAAGGAAAAATAATCCTTACACTTTAGTCTTAGATTCAGGCGCATTCTTTGCAGGGGGAGCTATGGATGAGTATAGCCAGAATGTCCAGTTAGATATGCAGCGCACAACAGTGAATCTTAAGGCAATGGAATTGATGCGCTATGATGCAGTAGCCTTGAGCGATGACGAGTTTAATTTTGGTTGGGAGTTCTTAAGGCAGAATATCCTAAAGACCAATCTGGCATTTCTTTCCTGTAATATAAAAGCAGAAGTTATAAAGCCTTACATTATAAAAAACTTAGGAAATGTAAAAGTAGGTATAGTTGGTATAACCTCAGCTTCTGTTACCAGAAAGGCAGGGAGTCTTGAGTTTAGTCAGCCTCATACTGCACTTCAAAATACAGTAGAAGAGCTAAGGAAGAATGGCGCCCACATAATTATACTCCTTAGTTCGCTTGGTGAAAACGAGGATGTCAAGATACTAAATGAGCTAAAAGGCGTAGATATCGCTATATTAAACCATCGGCGTTCTAACGAGGAAGGTCTAACCAAGATGGGCTCTACCTTATTACTTAAACCTGCCTGGCAGGCCAGATCTTTAGGAAAATTATCCATCACAGTAAGCAATAATAAAATAGCCGATTATAAATTAGAAGAGATACCCCTTTCTGATAAGATTGGCGAGGACCCTTTAGTAGTTTCTATTCTGCCCGAATGTTTTTCAGATATTAACTGCAAGAAGGAGGGTTTTATAGGTGTTTGTCGTAATCCAGGCGCAATAAAATCAGGTTGTTTATTTACAAAAGCAGATTTGGTCAAATTGACTATAATTGTTCCACGCGACTGTATAGCCTGTCATACCCAGGCAGTGATCAATAACCTAAAGTCAAATTTCCCAGGTCTGACTGTTTCTTATCTATACTATCCTGATAAAGAAGCCGGTAGTTTAATAAAGAACTTAGAGATAAAGACATTACCTGCCTATATCTTGGGAAGGGAGGTAGAAAAGGAAAGGGGTTTTGATAATCTGAAGGAAAATATGGAATTGAGAGGTAATCTTTATGTGTTAAAACCACAGTACACAGGCGTGGGTTACTTTTTGGATAGAAACATAATCAAGGATAGATTAGATTTATTTATAAGTTTATATGATAAATCTGCACCAGAGTTACTTGAGATGATAAAGGAATTCAATCCAGAGATTCATTTTCTGGCTATAGAAAAACAAACAGGATTTGAGGCAGCTAAGGGCAATCTTGAGGTAGAGGAATATCTAAGGGCAGTATGTGTGAAGAAATATTATCCCCAATATTTCTGGGATTATCTTATCTGTCGAGCAAAAAATATCAATAGTTCCTGGTGGCAGGACTGTCTATTTGGTTCGGATACAGATAAGATTAGGGTTTGTGCCAGGTCTGAAGAGGCAAGTGCACTTTTACGAGAGAATATCCAACTTGGCGGTGAGTTAAAGATAATGTTTGGTCCTGTTTATATGGTGGATAATCAACAGATATTCGGTTTTGAAGGAGTACCTAAGAAAGAAGAGTTTGAGAAGATTGTAGCCAGAGAAAGGTAGGGAGATCATATGACAAAGCCCAATAAAATTTATATTATTGATGTGACAAATCGTGATGGGGTGCAGACCTCGCGCATCTGCCTTTCTAAGCTTGAGAAGACGATGGTCAATCTTTATTTGAATGATATGGGTATATTTCAATCAGAATTCGGTTTTCCCGTTACTCGTCACGAAACAAATTATCTTAATGCCAATTTAGAATTAGCCAAATTAGGTATATTATCACCCATTAGGTTAGGAGGTTGGATTCGGGCAATTAAGGAAGACGTGGAGACCGCTTTTAGATTGGTTCCAGAGTTAAAACATCTGAATCTTTCCATCTCTACTTCTGAACAGATGATCATCCATAAATTCAAAGGCAAACTTGACCATCAGGCAGTGATGCGAGAGATGACAGAGGCAGTAAGGCGGGCACGTAAATTAGGAGCAGAATCTATCGGTGTAAATGCAGAGGATGCCTCTCGTACAAAATTAGATTATCTGATTGAGTTTTCTCAAGCAGCAAAAGAAGCAGGCGCAGATAGGATTCGTTATTGCGATACCTTAGGTTTTGATACGCCATTTACAATTTATGAGCGTATAAAGCATTTGGCTGAATCTATTAAGATGCCCATAGAGGTACATTGTCATAATGATTTAGGCATGGTGGTGGCAAATTCCGTTGCTGGTGCCAAGGCGGCTGTGGATGCAGGCTGCGATGCCTATATAAATACCTGCATTAATGGTATGGGAGAAAGGGCAGGTAATGCAGATTTGGTCTCAGTCATCCTTGCCATAAAGTATGGTAGCGGTATGCAAGATTATAGGTTAGATGATAGGATAAATCTGAAGATGGCTTGGAAGATATGTAAATACGCTTCTTATGCCTTTGGGGTTCCTATACCT
>JAMWDE010000146.1 GCA_023818905.1 Candidatus Omnitrophota bacterium
TCACCAATATAATGTAAAGTCTTTTAATAACACTTCAACACGATATTCTGGGAGATATGCATAAACTTTATTATTATCTCTAATTCTAGTTATAACTCCAACAGTTTCCTCTCCTACATCTTTTGTGATAACGAAACGTGAAGTGTCACATGATTGTGTTGGATTAAGAAGTAGTATGCTAAGCACTTCTAAAGGAACAAGTAGTACACGATTAAGCTCTACTAGAAATACCTTTGCAATATTATCTTGTACTTCCAACTGGAATCCTGTATACCCAGGTTCGAGTAATCTTACAAAACCAAGTGGTAAAAAAGATCGACAAGGTGATATAACTTCAACTGGTTTAATATTACCCTTCCAGGAACTCCCATATTTGCTACTAAGTACATAACTATAATGAGGGCTTACAGGTGGAAATGTCAATCTATCAACAGCTATTGGGAGTAAATTTGGAAATATTTTTTCCTTGTATTTTTGTATCTCTTCTAGTGTCCCATATAAAGGTAAACCTGGTGCGTCATCTGGTATTGCATCAGGTGAGGAAGGATTACTACAAAGCAAAAAACAGTTACAACCAGGATGTGATAAAGTGAAGATAGGTGAAGGTGGTACATGTTGTGCATTTGTTAGTATATCTTGTATAGATAAAATTCTGCCTTCCATGTCATCACAGATATCTCTTTTAGAGTGCGTTTCTGCAATCATCCACATACACTCTTGATAACCTAAACTAAAAAGATATGCTAAAGATGAGTAAGAATGGTCAGCTTCTATATCAAAGCTCCTCGTATCATAAGGTTCTAACCACTCACGAATATCGGTAGGATATGAATACTCAGGGGATGGCATGAAAACAGTCTCCCCTTCAGGAAGTGCATCGACTTCCTCATCCCCGCCTACAACCAGCGGGGAGAAAAGGTGGCGGAGTATATCTATACCTGCCTGTTCTACTTTTTTAATCTCTCTTTCTAAACAACTAAAATCACTAGCGATTATAGAAGCTGCAACTTTAATCTTCATCTATATAATTTCTTTTTTATAATATATCTATATACTGATTCGGGAACAAGATACCGAAAGGACTTATTTTCTCTTATGTTTTTACGGATTTCAAAGCCTGAAATATCCACTGCCCGGATAGCAATGGTAGAAATATATGTTGGGATTTTCTCTAAAGGGTATCCTGGCCGTGTGGCTACAATAAACTTAACAAGTTTGGTAATCTCTTCTAAATCCTTCCATTCACCCAGATAATTCACGAGGTCTGAGCCAATAATAAAATAAAGTTCGTCTTTTGGATATATCTTTTTGAGTTCTTTAATGGTATCAATAGTATAGGACCTGCCATCTCTTTTTATCTCAATATCAGAAACTAAAAATTTACGATTTTTGCGTATGGCCAATTTAACCATGGCATAACGGTCTTGGGCTAAAGCGATATCAGCGTCATCTTTATGTGGTGGAAGATAGGTAGGCACAAATATTATCTTATCCAGTGCGAGCTTCTCCCACACCTCTTCTGCCAAAATCAGGTGACCGATGTGTATGGGGTTAAATGTCCCACCTAAAATTCCAATCTTCATAACCCAAAAACTGTTTCCCCTCCAAAGCGGAAACTGTTTCCCTTTTTATCAGGAAATAGGGTCTTTAAAAACCCATTGTCCCGAATAAATCCGAAACAGTTTCTCGAATAAATCCGAAACAGTTTCTCGAATGAATTGGGGAATTTATATGCGGATTTGTCCGTTTCCAAAGACCATATACTTATAAGTTGTCAATTCCTCAAGGGCCATGGGTCCGCGTGCATGCAGTTTATCGGTAGAGATGCCAATCTCCGCACCCATGCCAAACTGATTTCCATCGGTAAAACGGGTAGAGGCGTTTACATAAACACAGGCAGAATCCACTTTGTTTAAAAACTCCAAGGCATTTTTACGATTGTCAGTAATGATGCTATCTGAATGATGTGTGCCGTAGTGATTGATATGTTGTATTGCCTCTTCTAGATTTTCTACTACCTTTACCGAAAGGATTAAATCCAGGTATTCTGTGTGATAATCTTTATCCGTGGCAGGCTGAATACCCTTGACTATCCTTTGCGCAACTTTGCAACCCCGAATTTCAACTCCCGCGTCCTTAAATTCTTTAAGCATCCCCGGCAGAAACCTCGCTGCTACATCTTGATGTACCAACATACATTCCATCGCATTACATACACCCGGACGCTGAACCTTGGCATTAAAACAAATCTTTTGCGCCATATTTAAATCCGCATCCGCATCTACATAGACATGACAAATGCCTTTGTAATGCTTAATTACCGGAATTCGCGAAAGACGCATTACCTTTTTAATCAGACCTTCTCCACCACGGGGAATGACCAGATCAATATAGGCATTTAATTTTAATAATACATCTATCGCCTTTCTATCTTTGGTAGTAATAAGATTTATTGCGTAGGCATTAATGGCATATTTCTTAAGGACACCTTTGAGTATTTCATAAATAATTAAATTAGAATTTAAGGCCTCGCTCCCACCCCTTAAAATCACCGCATTACCAGACTTAAAACAAAGGCCAATACAATCACTGGTAACATTTGGTCGCGACTCATAAATAATCGCCACTACGCCAATAGGAACACGAACCTTCTTAATCCATAGACCATTTGGTCTTTGCCAGGCCCTAATTATCTTACCCACCGGGTCATCCAAACGCGCAATCTCAAGAAAGGATTGGGACATCTGGTCTATTCTTTTATCATTAAGGGTGAGGCGGTCAATAAAGGCAGAAGAAAATTTCTCTCTAACGGCGTTTTTTATATCCTTTTTATTGGCCTGAATAATTATCCTTTTTTTATCTTCTAGGGCAGAGGCCATACTTTTGAGAATATTGTTTTTTGTGGCCGTATGTAGCCCGAGTATTTCTCTTGAGGCAATCTGCGCATTCTTAGCGATATTTATAAGCTCTGTTCTTAAGTCCATTTTAAGTATCTTTTTTTAGGATGACGATATTATCGCGGTGAATTACTTCTTTAGCAAAACGAGTCCCTTTAACCTTATCTAAGATTCTATTAGATACGCCAACTTTACCCCGCCCAATCTCTTGCCTCTCCAAATCCAGAACACTGACTATATCCCCCACCTCAAAAGCACCCTCTAATCCCACCACGCCCACCGCAAGCAAACTCTTCTTGTTTACGAGCGCCTTTTTCGCTCCATCATCTACAATAATTTTTCCTTTAGGCCTTGTACCAAAGGCAATCCAGCGTTCTCGCGCGGAAAGGGTTCCTTTAGAAATAAACCACGTGCCTAAGGTATAAGGCTCTCTTACTATATAAGAAATAATATTTT
>JAMWDE010000147.1 GCA_023818905.1 Candidatus Omnitrophota bacterium
AAGGTAATATACGTAATAGATTTTTAAGACTAAACCAGAATGGATATGAGGATCGGCGAGCAAAGAATTATACATGGGAGATTAATGCTGAAGATAGCGAGAATGCTGATTTAAGCACAATGACAGAAGAGACATTCTATAACTATTTATTACAAGCAATTGGAGAAAAGAGTGGAGAAGCTGAACGGATAACAAAGGTATACTACAATGGTGTATTGTTAGAACATTCACGAAAAATCAAAAAAGCCTTCTCTTTAAGAGGTGAGTGGAATGAAGCAGAAGTCTTAAAGCTACGCAAACTATTGTTGACTTATCAAGAAAAAAGACAGAGATTGAATATCTTATCACCCTTCTTGCCAAAAGGTTTTCTCTTCTGGCCAAGACCAGAATTTGATTATGACTATCAAGACAAAAACCCATTTAACCCAACATTGATAAAGACTAGCCGCACTAAAGAGGAGGTCTTAGAACTTTTAAGGCAGGCAAAACAAAAAGGAATAGAACTCTCCATAATTGGTCACTTAAGGGGAGTCGATGGTTGTGGCTCAAGTTTAGATTTGCCTGAATTCCAGATAAAACTCACCCCACAAGGAGTAACAAAATTAGAAGAGCTTCCTTCTACACCTACAATTGCCTCTAAGTTTATAGTAAAGATTACTTTTAAGTTAGCCGAAGATCCAAAGTCAATAGTTTATGTTGCTTCTGATTTTAGATATCCGAGTAATTACCCCATAACAGGTTATCAGAATAAACCTATCGACGAAAACCGACCCTATGTAAACTACGAACCCATAGAGTTAACAAAAGAGGCAAGAACTCCTTACGCTAATTTAGATGCCCCTGCCTACATCTTCAGAAACCTCTTTGGTTTATCAGGAATCAAAATTATCTGTGAAGCAATTTCTCCTATGGCTTTAGCTGGTGGAATGGAATCTTCTAATGTCTTTAATGTCGCCTTAATTGCCGCTGCCTCTATTTTATCCGGTGCAGATCTATCTTTAGCCGATATCTTTTCCTTAGCGGTAAGATTGGAGAATAATGAATTTGCAGGTCTAACTGGTGGTCAAGGACATCTATGCTGTATGTTGGGTGGTGCCTACCGACACATCTGGCTATCAGGAAAAGAAGGTGTCTATGGAGCATTCTCCATACCTTTATTGAGGACTAAGAGAGATTTTAAGGAAGTTGAAAAACATATGATGCTTGTCCAGGCAGGAAAGGAATATAAAGATGGTAAGGCAGTGGTAGGTAGAACTGCAGCCTTAATCAACAATATGTGGACTGACCTCTTAAGGGATGAAGATGAAGTAGGTTTACCTTTACATCAGGAGAAATTAGCTTTAACCGCAACGTATACCCAGGCCTTAAAAGGAAAGAATTGGCAGGAGGTCGTCTCTACTTTGCGTAGATATGTAGAAATAAGAGATGCCTTGTGCATTAGATGGATAAACTTAATGTTAGATGCCCATCAAGGAAAAAAAGTACCCCATTATGCTAAAGAATATGCGCGAAAGGTCTTTGATCCAAGTCATCCTGAATACTCCGATTATCAGGTGATCAGGGATTTATATGAAGCACATGGTGAAAATTTAAAAAATATAAGCCCATATACATTAGAGCCAATTTCCACTTTAGTTAATGAAGCCGCAAAACAAAATATTGCCATTATGCCTTTAGGAGCAGGTGGTCCTGGTGCAAACTTGATTGCGGTATCAGCCATAGGGAAAAACCATTTAGAATCCTTTTTAAAATCTAAAGAGTTGCAAAAATTAACCGAAAAAGCTGCCAAAAAAGTAATTAGAGGAACCGGTACCTTAAAGGGTTACATACCTTTTAGAATAGGAAGAAAGCCTTTACAATTCAATGGATTTAAAGAATTAGGCTTAAAACTTCCTGAAGGACCTCAGAAAATCAACCCCTATCCTCTCCCTGTACCTGAAGAAGCCCAAACCCAATCCGAGCAAAAATATGGAAAGAACAGGATTTTAACTGATGTTTTGGTATCTGGTTTTGATTTAAGGTATTCCAAACGATTCCGTGATAATCATTATGAGGGCTTAAAACAGAGATTAGAAGAATTAAGACAACTTTTAGGTAGAGCACCCCCTGAAATTAAGAGTTGGAGATTAATCATTACTACTGACCTTGCCTTAACCCAAGGAAATGTTGCTTCCTGTGATATTACCTCAAAAACCGTCTTTATCCATCCTTATTTCTTTAGTCTTCCTGAAGCCAAACAAACCGAAATCCTCTACCACGAACTCATCAGCCACCTCACAAAAGGAATAACTGATGAAGATAAGGCAATGAAGGATACTTTAGAGTTTATAGTGAAGTATCTTCTCTCTACCTCACCTAATAAGCGGAAAAAAATTAAATATAAGGTTCCCATAGGTGAAGTATTCTTAGAGATTCGTGAAGGTGGGAATGTTACTATTGATATCACCCGAGCTTCTATTGATAGAGGAGAAGGAGAATTGGATGTTCCAAACAAAAAGGATGCTATGGAGGATTTCCTCCGTACATCTGGATTTAATGCTTCTGAAGGTATTTATATTGGTAATGAGACCTCTTCTTTAGAAGAAAGGGATGGTATTGTTGCAACGATAGATGGTTTAAAAGTATTTGCAGTCGATGAGGACCAATCTAAAGTTGCAGAAGGAGTCGAACCAATAGGTAAAGGTATAGAGGCTACTTTATTAAAACAATTAGTCCATTTAATGGAAACGATGGATGAACTAAATAGGGACGAAGATAGAATCAATAGAATCAATAGTTTATTAAATGATTTTAGGGAAAGAAGACTCGAGATTATAAACTCATTATTAGAAGAGATTAATCAAGGGAGGATTAATGATAAGGATAGTATTTTACAAAAGGAGGCACAAACAATGATTGCTAAATACAAAAAGCCATTTAGATTTATGGATATTCTAAAAATGGTTCTATTCGTATTTTTACCCTTTGGCTTAACAGTGGTCTCTACACAAATTTCAAAAGCAGAAGACTATAAACCTCAAATTAAGAAATTCCTGAATTGGTTATCAGCCAATAGAGACCGAGATACAGGTTTACCTCATAGCCATGTAGGAGACGATAGATTTCAAGGATGGGCTATTACTTATGATTCGGCTGTGGTAACCCTTGCCTATATTGCAAGTGGAAGAATAGAAGAGGCTAAGAAGGTAATAGATTTTTATATAGATACACCCAATGTCTGGAGATTAGGAGGAATAATTGAAGCAGTATGTCCTACAAATCCTGTCTTAGGAGAAGATTGGTCTGTAAGAACGGGTTCAAACTTGTGGATGGGTAT
>JAMWDE010000148.1 GCA_023818905.1 Candidatus Omnitrophota bacterium
TATGGGCATGGCTGTTATCGTCAGCCCTGCCATCAAAAGAGGATAATTAGTCAGAAACTCTCCCTGAAATACCACCAATGCCCGCTGCAACGGCATCAGGTTCTTATGGTCAAATATTATCAGGGCCAAAACATATTCGTTCCAGACATTGAGCGTATTAAATATCGCAACCACTGCTAATACCGGCTTGGCTAAAGGCAGTGCCACATGCCACCAGATGCCTAATTTGGAACAGCCGTCTATTTTAGCTGCGTCTTCTAATTCAGATGGAAGTTTATCAAAAAAGGTCTTAAAAAGAAAGATGCTTGTGGATAAACCTACACTTATCATACAGAAAATATAACCCAAGGCAGTATTCCTCAAGTGCAGTCTATTCAAAAGCACATATAAAGGGACAAAACTCCCAGGTAGAGGTATCATCATTGCTGCCATAAACATAAAAAAGAGCAGATTTCTGCCTGGGAACCGTAAACGAGAAAATGCATAAGCAGCTAAAGAGGAAATAATAACAACGCTGAATACCACTGAAGTGGTATATATTATGCTATTCAGAAAATACCTACCAAATCCTCCTTCCTTCCAAGCAATAAGATAATTCTTGAAATTCCATTCTTTGGGAATCAAGGACATGTCTTTGAATATCGTCTCTTGCGTCTTTAAACTCGATGAAACCATCCAGAGTAAAGGAAGAATACAGGTAATGGCGATAGTTATTAAAAATAAATGAATTGATAGATTTATAACAACTCTTTTTGTTCTATAGTAGAGGCTTGACTTCATTTCTTATCTTATCTACCTGTGCTACCTTTACTGTGTCTTAAAGGGATAAATACGGACAACATACAAATTGCAATAAACTTTAAACCTGTCTATACATCTTAGAGACTCTATACTGTAGAAATGAAATTATCACCAAGATCAAACCAAAGCTAACTCCCTGTGCACAGGCATAACCAAAACGTGATGAAGCACGCATAGAATCTAAAATTCTTAACACCGGCACCTGCGTATGATACGCCGGACCCCCATCAGTCATAGTCATAATCAGAACAAACCCCTGCATTGTCCCCAGCACCGTCAGTATAGCTACCACTATTGCTACCGGTACCATCAAGGGTAGAGTAATCTTTCTAAATATCTGCCAAGCACTTGCGCCATCAACCCGTGCCGCCTCATAGAACTCAGATGGTATTGTCTGTAAGCCAGCGAGAAAAATCAAAAAACCCCAACCAAAACCTTTCCAGGAATGCACAATGGCTACGGTATTAAGGGCTGTACGTGGGTCAGAAAGCCAGTTTCTGACCAAATTTGGAAAGCCTAAATTTATGAGCCAGTGATTAAGCACGCCGTAATTGCCGTCTAAAAGCCACTGCCAAACCAAACCCACTACTACTTCGGATAAAACCGGTGGTATGAAGAAGATAACCCGATAAAAATTCTTCAGTTTTATCTGACGGTCACAGGCCAAAGCCAACAGAAACGCTAAGGCATTCTGAAAGGTTAGGGCAATAAAGGTAATCCATCCGGCATTGCGCATAGACTGCCACCAGATTTTATCTTCAAAAAATATCTCCTTAAAATTCCTCAGCCCTACAAAGACTTTAGTAGGCAGTATTCCATCCCATTCATAAAGCCCTAATTGAAAAACCCAGATAAAAGGTATTATGTAGAGTATGCTGAAGATCAAAACAGCAGGCAATACAAATACATAATTTTCTAATATTGGCCTTATTCTCACTATTCGTTATTGTGTTGTACGGGTTATTGTATTTTAACGTAAGCAATGCTATAACACAAGTAACCTAACCATGTTATCTTATCGTTACTTTCTAGCCAACTCTCTCCTCTTAATCTCCTGTGTCTCATCTGCTACCTGAAAAGGTGTTTTTTCGCCGATAATTATTGACTGTATGCCTTTACTAAAGGTTTCTATAACTCGGTGAGACTCGGATACATCCCAAGCATTCGGATGCGTAGTTATCTCCATATCATCAGCAAACTGTCTTAGAATCTCAGGAATCTGACTTAGGCAATCCTTATGGGCAGGCAAGTTGTGGGTAACTTCAACCAAATATGCCTGCTGCTGTCTATCCGTAAGCCATTTAAGGAATCTGATTGCCTCCTCTCTGTTTTTTGAGCGTGCATTAACTACAAACGAAGAGCCTGCTCCTCCCCATATTCTCATAGGATGATCATCAGAAATCTTTGGTGGCAACATTACCGCATAATCTAAATTTGGATTCATCCCCTTATATACATTTACACACCAAGAACCATTGAATGCGAATACCGCCTTCTCATTAGCAAAGAGTTGCTCTGCGGTCTTATTTACCATCGTGACAATCCCCGAGGCCAAAACACCTGCATCGCGCATCCGTTCAAAAAGACTCAGTACCTTTATCCAATCAGGGTCGGTATATGGAACATCACCGCGTATGGTAGCAAAAACCTTTTCTTCACCCATTATATTAAAGGCATAATTCTTGGCCAAACAATCAATCATCCAAACCTCAGCCCAACCCGAAACCAAACCTTGAAGATTAGCTTCTTTTACCATCTTACCTATATGTAAGAATTCATCAAAACTCTGGGGTGGAATCTGAGGATCAAGGCCTAATTGCCTAAATAGATTTTTATTGTAGAGCATCTGAATAGTCACAACATCTATGGGAACACCATAAATGCCTGGTTTTACTCCATAACTATTTTCTTCAGAGAACTCATTGATTCTTATTGCCTTTGGTAAAAATCTGCTCTTCCATTCCCCTTGCGATTCTTGCATATATCTAGTTAAATCCAGGATATGGCCTGCTTTAACAAAGGAGGCAAAATCTTTCTTTTCTCCCAAAACCCCAAAGATATCAGGAAGATTCACCCCTTGGGCTGCGGCGCGAACCTTCTGAGCGTAAGCTTCAGAAGGCGCATAGAGCTCAAAATTTACCTTAACCCCACTAATAGCCTGGTATCTCTTAGCCAACTCTTCGAAAGCCAACTGTCTGTCTGTCATCCAATGCCAGACTGTAATGCCTCTGGTTGCTTCTGAATTCTCCCATGAAACACAACCTATAAAACTAAATCCTAAGAATACAACTACAGGAATTATAACAAGATACTTCTTCTTTGGCATTTCAGTAAACTAAATTATTATTAAACTATTTAAAAAGTTACAATAAAAAATTTGTTTAGAATAAGTAAATTTAACATAACTTTATAAAATGGTCAAGGGTTTTTATCTTGCCTGTTGTTGCAACATAAAAATGTCATCTTTTTTGCAAAATAGAAATGTCACCTTTTAAGAATTCTTTTAAAGA
>JAMWDE010000149.1 GCA_023818905.1 Candidatus Omnitrophota bacterium
TGGGCTTTTAGTTCAGAAGGTATATCTCTACCTAAGACCTCAGCATAAAGATCAATTACTTTTCTTAAGGAGGTCTCTTTACCATACATGGCTACCTCATAGGTGGCAATGATTAACTGTCTCTTCATCTGCAAAGTTAAATCCTCTCTTCTTAATTCCAGTGCCTGAAGGTATATTTCTATTGCCTCATCAGGTCTCTTATTACGTATGGCACAATAATAAGTAGCGGTAGCGAGATTGGAACGAAGGAATTTTTCTTCCTCAGAAGTGATGCCTAATAATTCTATATATCTCTCATAGACTCTCCTTAGATTACTCACCCTAGATAATACCTTACCTGAAGATAGGACCTTACTTATCCTCTCTAAAGTAAACCTTTCCTCAATCCAATCCCAGTCGTATTCTTTTCCTACAGTGTCTCGCAGGTAATCTTCAGTTAAGTTAAAAACCTTAATCCCATTGGAGGCAGTATATTCTACCGATAGTTTTGTTTGGGAACCAGCTTTTAATATACCAATGAATCCTCTGTTATCCTGAGGATGGGGATAGAGTCTTATCTTTGTAGGCTCTCTGAAGCTTCCACCCACATGGGCTAAGGCATTTACCATTAAATGCATAAAGAAGAATTTTTCTCTTCTTTTGCCTTTCTCTTGCACTCTTGCGTTCCAGTATGTAACAAACCTATCAAAGAGACTGGTCTGTTCAGTATCTAGTGGCGAGCTGCTGGCGTTTTCTTCTGTGCGGACTGGGGAGCTGACAGAAGTAAAAATTTGCATCTTTTTCACTAATTCATAAATCCCCTTCTTTGCTTTAGAACGTTCACCGTCAACTTTTCTTTGACCACTATAACGAGCAAATAACCGCATTATATCTTGTTCAGACCAATTTCTAGTATCGGATTCTAAACCATTGCTGTTCAGTTCTAAAAGATACCTTATACCTAAAAGATTAACTATATCTGAATCAGCCAAAAGACAAGCAATAAGATGGAAGTTTCCCTCCCGATAAGCAATGTGTTCTGAAACCAAAGGTTCTCTCCAGGCACGCTCTTCGTCGCTCATTGGTCTAAGTAATGTTTCCAATAAGCCCTGATGATAAAGCACGCCCGAATTAAATAAATCCCTGGCATACCTATCCATAAATCGGTAAAGTTTTTCTCGCTGTAGATAAAGCTCCAATACAAATCGTAGATCCTGAGCAATCCTTGAATCTACCTGACCAATCCCTACTGTGCCATTATAGAATAAGCCATGTCGAGTAAGAAAACTCGAGATAGCTTCTCTTATTTTTCTTTTTTCAGCGTTAATTATCTCTTCAATTACTACTGCCGCAATAATTTCAGGAGTAAATCTATAATAATCTTCACCTCTTATCCAATTGTATGTATCTAAAGAGGTAATTGTTTTTATCATCTCTATCATCTGAGGAGTAAGTATCCATTTTATCTTTTCTTTGAGTTCATTATTAGAGATAGAGACTTTTTGCAGAGCTTGCTTTTTACAGGAGCTTGTGCTGATAATAGTACCTACTAGTCCTAATAATAATTGCCTTCTGGTAGTAACTGAAGAGTTGGCTTTTTTATAGATTGGAGAGCTGGCAGAAATAATCTGGGTGAGAAAACCTTGCAGCGGGGTTAGATATCTCTTGACAAATAATCCTAATGCAATTATACTTGGAATCGAGATGAAAGGATTCTTTACTGATAAAAGAAGGAAACTTATAGCGAAGACAATTATGGACGGCGTCAAACTTACAACTGTGGGTTTAGTAGTAGGGGAGGTCTTTGGTAAACTTACCACGACAGTCAGAATAACTGCAATAATTATATTAATTACGTTGTTCTGGATAAGTGTAGTAGTATATCCTAAGGAGGCATAGAATAATGACAGGATTGATAGTTTTCCTATTAATTGGAATTTCTGTGGTAATCTTTCTTGCCATCGACCACTACCGCACAAAGCACGTCCATTAAATTCTTTTATCTGAGCAATTAAACCTCCTAATTCTGTAGGCTGGGATTCGTGGGTGTGAATAGATTTAATTGTCTGCTCAGAAAGATTGTGGGTATAATCTTCATGAATAAGCCAGTTAACTGAGCCATCTTGTTTTAGACCTCTGGCAACTGGTCTAAAGAGGGCAAGGGCAATCCCAAATACCTCCCTTAAGACCGGTGGAGCTTTGTTAAGGCCAGCTTTCTTGATATATTTCAAATTAGCCTTATATGTCTCTAATCCTACTTTTAAGAAATTGACTCCTACCTTAGGAATAAATAAAGTCAAAATCCCTGCCACAAACTGCCAAGCTGGACGCAGATTGTGGGGTTTTTTTCCTTCTCTTGCAGGTGAATCGGAAACTCCCAGCATTTGCTCTAATGATTTAAGTCGCTCATTTAATTCCCTTATATTGGCTCCAACAACCCTCTTTATATCCATAGCATATAATTTTTTTAAGGAAGAAGAAAAAGGAAAACTACTTGAGCCGTGCTGTTTTGTAAAATCTACAATCAGAGGTTTAACAGGAGTGGGTTGATTATCTGTATATCTATAATCAGCAATTACTTTAAAACTAATACCCTCTTCACTGATAATCTTAAACTGCCAGATATCCTCCAATTCCCAGAGATGTCCTTCTATTTTTATATACTTAGGTATATACTTAAGATCTAATCTTTCAGAACAACTCATTCTTAAAGTAAATCTCTGTACGTTATCTCTATCTAAGCGATAGTCAGTAATCACTGCTTCTATGCCAGAAGGTAATGTAATCTTGTTATCTACAGGATGTAGTTCTAATATATTATATTTTTTGGTGGTCTTTAAATTATTATAAGCATGGAGTATGATTAACAAGACCGGATAAATGTAAACGAGTATTTTTCTACGCAGATAATCAGGAACATCTGCTAATTTAGAAATGGCCATCTCAATACCTAAAACATATCCTATGAGAACGGTGACTAAACTGAACGATACTGTCTTTAGGTTAAATAATAGCTCTCTGCCTTGGAGAATATGCGGTAACCAGAATACCATTGCGCTGAGCAGGCCTACAGCAAGTCCAGTGGTTAAAGCTATTATGAATCCCGCTAAACTCCCCTCCTTGATGTGGTTTACTAAATAAGGCAAAATTTTATTCTGGGCTATCCATAAGGGAATAACAAATGCTATTGCTGTCTCCAACCACGCCACATAACGCACATACCAACGATAAGGCAACCAAGCCATTACAGATGGACCTTTATTAATCAACATATCCAACT
>JAMWDE010000150.1 GCA_023818905.1 Candidatus Omnitrophota bacterium
TAACCTTGGCGCTGTTATGGGTAATATCACTGATGGATAAGCTTAAGGATTCGTTTTTAAATACAGTAAAATCTGTAAAGTCTGTTTCGCTTGTATTGCCGGCAGTATCTTTTATCTTTGCCTTTATCCGATAAGTGCCGGGGTTAGGGTTGTTGATTGAAAAAATTAAACTGCCTACTGACGA
Source organism: Candidatus Omnitrophota bacterium (assembly GCA_023818905.1). Lineage (GTDB taxonomy): Bacteria > Omnitrophota > Gorgyraeia > Gygaellales > Profunditerraquicolaceae > JAMWDE01. The sequence continues at coordinate 185 of JAMWDE010000150.1, forward strand.
ATAAGGACGATAAGCCGTCTCTTCTTGCTTTCCGCTGGGATCCTGATATACCATCTGGACATCTACAGGTTCTTGCTTATTGACATGGATATCAATACACAGATTACCGACAGTATCTCTGCTTACATAAATTCCTTCTACCGAAGCCTGGAGTTGATTATCAACAGGACAGTTTATCTGTTGATTCACTACCTGAGCGGGAGCCAAAGATATAGGACCTACTCTTTTTTCGTTAATCTTCAATGTCTCTGAAGCAGGAACAATTACGAGAAAAGATCTTTGCTGTAAAGACTCAAAATTTATACTTAAACTTGCCTCCCCTTGAACATCGGTGTTAAGATTCCATGTTTGGCCGGTATATTGCTCTGTTACGCTAACGACTAAATTTTGCGCAGGTTGATTGTTTATCTTAATTTGAAGATTAAGTTGGGCAGGCGCATAGTTAAGTGTAACTCCAGAGGCAGAGAAAAATCCTAAGGCATCAACGGTTGCATCTTGAGATTGGCTGACATAACCTGCCTTACTTACCTCTATGCAGTAATTGCCGGGATTTAATCCTTCAAAGGTATAATGGCCATTGTTATCTGTGGTAGTAGTTCTTATTTGATTTGTTCCGCTAAACAACTTTACATTAGCCCCAGATATACCCTGTCCATTTGTATCATACACATATCCTCCTGCAGAAGGTTTGCGTATTAACTGCATCGTTTGGGTGGTCTGAAGCGGACCCGTCTGTGGAAATTCAAACTGGATTTGTTTATCTTGAAAAACTGGATGGTCAGTTACTGAGGCAATATAGGTTTTGGCGCGGTGTAAAGGTATCCAGGGAGTTAGACCTTGATTATCAGTGGAAAACAATTGATATGATGCCTCATCTGCGCGCCTTATAGAAACTAAAACATTGGCAAGAGGATTATTTGAGGCATCTCTAACAGCAATAACAAATGCCTCGGGTTGAGGCAAGGCTTGAGTCTTAACACTTCCCATATAGCCGAGAGCATAGTAACAATTTGCTATATCATCGGTACTAATCACGGTCATTGTCTTCTGGGCATATTGATCTGAAAAGAAACCGTCAGAAACCTTAACGCTTTTATAATAGTTAGTGGTAAATGTCCAAGAACGCACAGTAAAGTAATAAGTAGTATCCGCAGCAAGCCCAGAAACAGTTATCTGATGATTGGTAACCAATTCTCTACCACTAGCTCCGCCACTTGAGCCGTAATAACCATAATCAATATTTCCGTTGGCTTTCTTAACATAACCAACATAGTTTGAGGAATAATCCGGGGATACCCCAATAAAAACCTCGGTAGAAGCAGGGACATTGGTTGTCCAGCTAAAAGTAAGAGAGTCAGAGGTTGCGGTTACTTGAGGAGTAGACATCGACAAGGACGTGCAAGGCGTGCCCTGAGGATATTCTAGGTTGTAGTTTTCATATGGGAGTGATATGTAGGTTTTTGTTTCAAAGGTCTGGGGTGGCGGAGAGGCTAATGTTTTAGCGGTGGTAGTAAATTCAGGATAACTTTTACCTTGAGTATCCTGACAGGTGGTCTTAAAAGTATATTCTGTATTGGGCTGAAGCCCGCTAAATATCACTTGATGAGAATTGGTAAAATTGGCTTCGGTTTTTTGTGCAACTAGTGTATTACCTTTATATACCTCAACGGTTCCTTTAAGCATTACATTGGGCGAAGCCCACCAGACAGTAGCGGAATCAGAGCCGGTCTTAACATTATAGTTAAGAATTACCTCATCAGATTTGGCCAAAGGTACTTCCAGTTTAAAAACATCCTCGCCAATTGTCTTTGATGTCTGGGGGGTACCCATGACTTTGCTCGTATTCACAAGATCACGCTCAAACATAGATATCTTTATTTTAAAATCCAAGGTCTGCTCTATCTTAAATTTATAGGTGATACTCTCCACCGCCAAAAATAATTTATCATTATCTTCTATAAAAAGAGGTATCCGAATCGGTAACTCAAAACCGTTCTGAATATTACTCCCATTAAAGGTGATGGGATAATTACCGGAAGTCTTACCCGGCACCCAATATTTCACCAAAATAACCAAAGATTCTCCGGTTACTTTATAAGAAGGATTTGCCTTTAGTCCTGCTGAAGCCAAACCCGCTATCCCGCCTATCGCGGATATAATTTTATCACACAAGAATTCAGTGGCTGTGGCCTCTGTAAAATTTGCTTTAGGAAGCCATTTAAGAATATTAATCGCGGTAGTTTTTGTCGAGCTAGGAATTGCATTCCAGATTTTTGTCATTAACCAAGTCTTCTTTTCCTTGCTTATCACATCACTTAAACTTATCTCAAAGAGGGTACGCGGGTCAGCATATTCTTTTGTACTACCCAAAGGAAGGGCATCTTTACTTTGCATCTCCACACTTAAGTTTTCTGTCGCAAGTTGAACGAGTTGACCTATATTAACCTTCCGGGTTTGTTCTTTGAGGGTACCGCCAACCCACGAAAGGATCTGCCAGAGATCAAAAGGAAGCGTCCACCAAGGCAATAAATCATAGTTTCCCACAAACGGTATATCAACACCTAACAAACCCAACTGCAACTCATTGGGAAAGGCAGCACCAATTAAACTATAAAAGGTATTATAATCTGTAGTATCTAAAAACTGGGGTTTGATTTTAATCTTTAATATCTTTCCTGCCTTTGCCTGATCTGGATCATAAGTAAAATCCATTTTTAAATCGTCTTTTAAGATAATTGAACTTAAGGAGCATCTCAATCCCAGTTTAAGCCGCAAACCGGCTGGACATACCGCTAGGGGGGGACCCATGGAACCAATACAAATATATGGGCTCCAATAGGTAGTGGGTTCTTCTTTCTCCCCCAAACTCCATTCTACAGCACGAGAGAAGATGTGAGATACAGTCTGCTCCCCAGCATAAGAGAGACTGCTACAGATAAAGAAAGTCAAAAATAATAAAAAAACCATTTTAATATTTCTAAAAAACATACTTCCTCCTCCTAGTTTAAATTGTGATAATTTAAATTAAATTTATGTTTAAAAATAAAACAA
>JAMWDE010000151.1 GCA_023818905.1 Candidatus Omnitrophota bacterium
CAATCATTTAACTCTTCAAAAGAGTAAACATTATCTAAGGAAAGCATCTTCTGTCTGTGTTTTACGGTCTTAAATCCTTCTAGGATACCTCCAGTTAGTCTTACTGTAGGAGAATATTCGTTTTTAAATTCAGGGTAATTTTCTTCTAATTCTCTAAGGCGCTGCATCAGTTTGTCATATTCTTTATCAGATATCTCCGGCTGTGAAAGGACATAATACATATAATCGTGATGACGGATCTGTTGACGTAGTCTCTCTATCTCTCCCCTAATCTCTGCCTTTGTATCCATATTTGGGTCACCTGCCTAATAGTAACCTCTCTGATAAGAACAGAGGTAGTCTTACCTTGATGATCTCTCTTCTTGTCAAGTTGATATCGTAGGATACCCTTTTGATAAATATCTCTTTTGTCTTGGTATCGTATACACAGTAAGCTGCTTGGGGATTGCCATCGCGGGGCTGACCCACACTACCCACATTTACCACATACTGATTCCCCTCCTTCATATGGAGGTGAACTGAATCACTATAGAACAGATTCCCCGCTGCATCTTTAATAAATACCCCTGGAACATGGGTATGTCCTACAAAACAAACAGGCGTATCTAATAGTCTAAAGGTCTCTAAAGCAGTTAATGTATCCTCCATATAATCAAAATTGCCTGGATTACTCAATGTCCCATGTACTAAGGTAAGGTCTTCATTCTTGTATACTAAATTAAGAGAACCCAAGAAATACCTGCCTGCTGGTTCTAAATTATTCCTTGTCCAGATTATTGCTTCTTTAGCTACGGAGTTAAAATAGTCGGTTGAAAATAAATCTATTGCTGCCCAATCATGGTTACCTGCTACTGTGACCATAGCCTGTTTCTTAACCAACTCAATGCACTCATTAGGGTTGGCAGCATAACCCACTACATCACCTGCGCATAGATACTCATCTACCGACTCTTTATTGTAAGCCAAAAACACGGCCTCCAATGCAGGCAGATTAGAATGTACATCTGAAAATATTCCGTATCTCATCAAAATAATATGCGAAAATTATGGTATTGACCAACTGAATCCGACCATTCAATATTGGTATCACGAATATAACCAGAGAAGTATCTGTCTATCTTAGCTAAAAATTCTCTTAAGATATCCTCCTCTGCCTCCGCCTCCATCTCTACACGCCCATCAGAGAGATTTCTCACCCACCCTGCTATCCCCAAGTCCGTAGCAATATCCCTAACAGTATAACGAAAACCTACTCCTTGCACTCTCCCTATAAAGTATGCGTGTATATGTTTTTTCATTTTCACTCATCCGTAGACAAAAATGAGAGATTGCGTTCTACAAAGCCAATTATCTTTTCTTGCAGCTGGCTAGATATATTCTGAAATTCTACGCCCATACCTGGATGAATCTGGGGTTGTGTATGCATATCGGATAACCAGACTACCCTTGCTTCAACTTGAACCTCCTCTTGTTGAGGTGGTAGTCTAAAACTCAAGATAACCTCATCCCCCAATCTGATGTTCTCGCATCCATATATATAGGCGCCGATGCCACTTAGATTCAGCATCTCAACCTTAAAGCAGGTGGTACCTCTGTCGTATTTATTCTTCAACTCTACCTTAACCTCAAGTGGTATGCGTCTAAATCTACGCCTGAGCTGTAATCTCTTGATATCCTCTATAACTTTATCTTCCCTGAAACTGACAATAGCCAACTCCTCAGTAGGATAGATGTCAATGATTCTATCAAGACCCGCTATGGAAAATATGCCTCTAAGATGCGCTGGGATATTACTAAATTTTAACCTACCGTTACAATTAATTATCTCCTTATACGTCAAGATAATTGCAGAGATCCCCATATAGTCAACATATTCCACGTATTCAAAATTCAATAAGATATCGCGATAACCATCACGAATACATTGCCCCACTGATTCCACCAGATAGGCAGAATTAACATCAATCCTACCTGATAGCTCAAGAATAGCTATCTTCTCTACCAAGCGAACCTTGATTTCCATATCATTAAAGCCGACCTATTACTGTCTTTATAAAAAATCATATACGCATTTCATCTTACCTGTTAGGATAATCGGGGGAGTGGGACTTGAACCCACGACCTCAGCGTCCCGAACGCTGCGCTCTAAACCAAACTGAGCCATCCCCCGTTATCCTCCTAGCAACTCTTTAAACTTAAGCGCATTTTTTACTGCGTATCCATGCGCATCATTATTAAAGAATGTGAATACTTCTTTGACCTTAGAGTTCTTTGCAAATTCAGCCCATTCTTTCAGTTCTTTATCAGAATAATTGTAGTTGTATAGGGTCTCTCTACCATGGAACCTTAAATATAAAAAATCGGTAGTGATTTCTCTTACGCAAGGAAAATAGTCTGAATGGGCAACACACAAACAGGCGTTATATTCCTTTAATAAATTGTATACATCGTTATTAAACCAGCTTTCATTACGGAATTCAAACGCCTGAGCTACCTTTGTTTTTTTTAATAATTTTAAGAACACCTCCAGACGGTCTATGTCCTTCTTGAAACCCGCAGGAAATTGCCAAAGGACAACAGCCAATTTTTCTCTTAACTCATAGGCGCTGTCAAAGAATAATCTTAATGACTTATCTACTATCTTTAGTTTTTTTATATGCGTGATAAAACGCCAACCCTTGACAGCAAAATAAAATTCTTTAGACGTGCGTTTGTACCAACCTTCAAAAGTCTTCTTATGTACTAAGCGGTAGAAAGTAACGTTTAATTCTACTGAATTGAAAAACCTTGCGTAATACTCTAACCATTTATTCTGACTTAAGCCAGAAGGATAAAATACACCGTCAGACCAGTGGGGATAATTCCAACCGCTTGTACCAACAAAGGCCTTACACATAATTTATTAGTATAACAAAAATTAGTATGGTTGACAATTTTAAAAAGACATCCCAATTCAGTAATCTTATCATTTTCATATTACAATGGGGAGAGCATCCTAACTTTTAGAATAATACAGGCACATGGTATCCACCTCAAGCCTTTAATTTATTTAAGTAAAGAAGAGTTTAAGTTTTTAAAGTTTTTAAGGGTTTGTTTTTAAAAAGGACGCGCAATTTTTTTAAAAAACCGCCAAGAACTAGATTAGTTGCTAAAAAACAGCCCTTAGTATGCCCTAAAAACGACAATTCCCATAGAGGTAATGATCATCTATACCCCTCTTATGAGCCAACCAA
>JAMWDE010000152.1 GCA_023818905.1 Candidatus Omnitrophota bacterium
TATGAATTACGGTTAAAATAAATAACTATCTTTTTAAGAGGTGACCTTGGGTATGAGTACTATGAATCGGTCTCTTTTGGTTGATCTGTATGAACTAACTATGGCTGATTGTTATCTGACATACCGTCAGCATGCCTTTGCTACCTTTGATTTATTTGTTAGGCAATTGCCAAAGAATCGCACTTATCTAGTTGCCTGCGGTTTGGAAGATGTGTTAAGTTATATAGAGAATCTGAGATTCAGCCGAGAGGATATAGATTATCTGAGAAAACAAAAATTATTTTCAAAGGACTTCTTAGATTATTTAAAAGACTTTGAGTTTAGTGGAGATATTTGGGCTGTGCCAGAAGGTACGATAGTCTTTGCTCAAGAGCCGATACTGAGAGTTACCGCCTCTATTATTGAGGCACAGATTATTGAGAGTTATTTACTTAATACCGTTAATCTGCAAACGATGATTGCCTCAAAAGCAGCCAGAGTAGTCTGGGCTGCTAAAGATAAGGCAGTTTATGATTTCTCTCTTAGGCGGACGCACGGTTTAGATGCAGCGGTTAAGGTAGCACGTAGTTCATACATTGCAGGGGTTGCAGGTACCTCTAATGTTTTGGCAGGTAGATTGTATGGTATACCTATTGTGGGAACTATGGCACACTCCTTTATAATGTCATTTAAACAAGAGCTGGATAGTTTTTTAGCCTATAGTCATATGTTTCCCGGTAGGACCATACTACTGGTAGACACCTACAACACCAAAAGAGGTATCCAGAATGCTATAACCATAGGCCTATATTTAAAAGATAGAGGCTATCGTTTATTAGGTATAAGGTTGGATAGCGGAGATTTGGTTTTTCTGTCTCAGATGGCACGCCAGATGTTAGATAACGCGGGCCTTAATTATGTAAAGATCTTTGCCAGTGGCAATCTCGATGAATTTAAGATAGAAGATATCCTTAAAAAAGGAGCTTGCATAGATAGTTTTGGTGTGGGTACAAATATGGGTACAAGTGAAGATGCGCCTTATTTAGATATTATCTACAAGGTAAGTGAGGTTACTGATGAGAATAAGAGATTCCTTCCTACTATGAAATTGAGTAAGGCAAAGGTGACCTATCCTGGCAGAAAGCAGATATTTAGGATACAAGATAAGAAAGGCCGCTTTATCAAAGATATAATTGGTTTAGAGAAAGAAACTATAAGAGGCAAGCCTCTGCTGATAAAGGTGATAGATAAAGGTAGAGTGATTTACAAGAACCCCACATTAAAAAAGATAAGGGCAGGCTTAAAAAAAAATCTGGATAGATTCCCTAAAGAACTAAAGGAGATTCGTTCGGATTATTATTATCCTGTAGTTATCAGTTCCCAGCTTAAAAAGCTGACATGGGGTTTGACCATGCAGTTAAAGAATAGACAAAGATAATGACCAATAATAAGATATATAGACTGATAAGATCTTGGCTGAAGAGGAATATAGAGGGTATATATTGTCAGGACGAAGAAGAGGCAACTGAGAAATTATTGAGTCTTATTCCTAAAGATAGTAGTGTAGGATTGTCTGGTTCATTGACTTTAAATGAGTTAGGTATAGTTAAACTTCTGGAGAGCCGAGGGAACCTTGTATTTAATCAAAATAGGTCCGGCATAGGACAGAAAGAAAGTTTCAACCTAAGAAGGCAGGGTGTATCTGCAGACTATTATTTGGCCAGCCCCAATGCTATTTCTGAAAAAGGCGAGATGGTATTTTTTAGTGCCTATGGGAATCGCATAGCTGGCATCGCTTATGCCAAAAATGTCATAATTGTTTGTGGTATAAACAAAATTACTTCTAATCTACAAGAGGCGATAAAGCGTGCTAGAGAGTATGTTACTCCCTTAAATTGCAGAAGACTTAATTGGAATACCCCCTGTCTAAAAGATGGAATCTGCAGAGATGAGATTTGTCTCTTCCCTGAATATAAAAGGATGTGTTGCCAGATTTTGATTGTTGAGGCAGAAGCTATTTCTGGGAGGTTGAAGGTTTTATTGATAGATGAAAGTTTGGGATTTTAAGAGATCTACGTATGCTTAATAAATTAAGTGGTCTTGCCACAGGCATAGGAAGTCTTCCATATAAAGACCCAGAGAAGGCATTAGATTTGATTTTTAAATATTGTCCACAAGTTCCTTTTTGGCCACAGCTACCTAAAAGGGATGTTCGGGAAGGGATGGTGGTTCAGTTCAGCGAAGGTATTCCCTGTTTAGAAATAAGTTCTGCAGGGGTATCCTTTAACCCTAAAGATAAAGACAGAAAACTCCAAGAGTTCTATAACCATATAATCAATGAGGATGTTGATTACTTCCAGATTGGTCAGAATTGTGCTACAGGTTTATATGCCCTTAAAGAAGAATTACAAGAGTTAAAAGAATCAAGGTATTTAGATTTTGATAATATAAGGTTTCTCAAATTGCAAATCATCGGCCCGTTTACTTTTGCAGCCAGTATAAAAGATGAGAGAGGTATTGCACTTTTACATGACCCTGTATTTATGCAGGCGGTTAGCGAGGGATTAACCTTTAAGGCGCTCTGGCAGATAAGGCAGTTTGATGAGTTTGGAAAAGACATAATTATCTTTGTGGATGAACCGTACTTAGGCTGTTTTGGCTCTGCCTATACTCCCATTAACAGAGAGGATGTGGTAAAGGTGCTTTCAGATTTGACTGATAGGATACATAAGTCTTACGATAGAGTTCTTGTGGGGGTGCATTGTTGCGGCAATACTGATTGGTCTATATTTATAGAAATTAATAGTATAGATATAATCAGTTTTGATGCCTTTGGTTTTTTGGATAAACTTCTGCTTTACGTAGAAGGACTAAAAAGATTCTTTCAGCAAGACAGGGCCCTTTGTTGGGGTATAGTGCCTACCCAGGATTTCAATGCCGGTGTATCAGCGGAATTGCTATTAGATAAGATCCAGCAGGCAATAGAATTCTTGGTGAAAAAGGGTCTTGAAAAAGAAAAGATATTGCAGAACCTGCTTTTAAGTCCTAGTTGTGGTCTGGGAAGTTTAGAGGAATCAAGCGCCAAGTTAATATTTAGATTACTTTCGGAATTAGTCAAAAAAATAAATGCTCAATAAGTATTCATAGTTGTCATCCCTGGCTACTTTTTCTTTGACTCTGGTTTTGCCGTAATGGATGTATGTTTTTATAGGAATTTGCTCAAGCAGTCTATCCAAGATAA
>JAMWDE010000153.1 GCA_023818905.1 Candidatus Omnitrophota bacterium
TTATGAAGAGGCATCAAAAATAAAAATTGAGTCATTTGCAAGAAATTTTGGAATAACTGCTCAAAGACTACAATCTTTCCCCTTCTTTTTCTGCCTTCATACTTATTATGCCACCTTTATTAAACTTCTTGCTGTCCAAGTTGTGCAGTATTACGCAATGCCTAAATTTGGAACAGACCTTAAACAAGCTACAACGTTTGGAGGTGAGAAGCTTAAAGAATATTTAAAAAGAATTGAAGAAGGTGGCATATTTAAAGAACTTGGTATCAGTAATTTTATAGAAGGAGATTTTTTCAGTTGGTATCTTGATGTCTGGAATGATGATATTTACCAAGCATTAAAATTACTTATCTCTACTCTTGCCAATTATTCTCTTGTTACTCTTGATGTTGACCCTGACACTACTCGCGACCTTCTTAAAAAACTTTATCAGCAACTTATGCCTCGTGAATTAAGGCACAACCTGGGAGAATACTACACTCCTGATTGGCTTGCAGAAAGATTATTAAATATGATTGAGGCGGGAAGATTTGAAGGAAATCCGGATAAACGAATACTTGATCCTGCTTGTGGCTCAGGAACATTTCTTGTTATTGCTATAAAGAAGATTCGTGAATATTCTTGGAAGAAAGCGATATCTGAAGAGGCAACCCTTGAAAAGATTCTTTCTAATGTAGTTGGTTTTGATTTGAATCCTTTGGCTGTCATTTCTGCAAGGACAAACTATCTTTTAGCCCTGGGAGATTTACTTTCCTATCGAAAAGACGAGATAAATATACCTGTTTATCTTTGCGACTCCATTTGGACTCCTCAAGAGGGAGAGGATTTATTTGGGAAGGGTATATTAAAATTTAACACTTCAGTTGGTCCGTTTTCAATGCCCAAGAGTCTTGTTCAGGCTCGGTACATTGATATTCTCTCTAACTTTCTTGAAGAGGCCGTAAGGCTTTTACTGAATCGGGAACAATTCATTGAGAGACTCTGTCAAAGATTGCCATTAAATCCAAAACAGGATGATAAGGATATAAAGGTAGTTTATGATTTATACGAAAAACTGCTTAATCTTGAAAGGCAGGGCATAAATGGTATCTGGGCAAGAATTATTAAAAATGCTTTTGCTCCATTGTTTGTTGGCGAATTTGATTATGTTGTTGGTAATCCCCCCTGGGTAAATTGGGAGAATTTGCCAGAAGAGTATAGACTTGAGACAAAGCCTTTATGGATTTCCTATGGTTTATTTCCTCACGGTGGAATGGACACCATTTTAGGCAAGGGTAAGAAGGATATTTCAATGATTATGACCTATGTAGCGATGGATAAATATCTGAAAAGAAATGGCAAACTTGGTTTTTTGATTACCCAATCTATCTTTAAGACTTCTGGTGCTGGTCAGGGATTCAGGAGATTTCAATTGGGTGATAGAGAGCCGGTTCAAGCTCTCTATGTTGATGATATGGTTGAACTTAAGCCATTTGAGGGTGTTGGAAATAGGACATCAATTGTAATTTTGCAAAAAGGAAGAAAGACAAAATATCCTGTTCCTTATAACTTCTGGGTTAAGAAAGTTAAAGGGGTGGGAATAAAGGATAACCTATCACTTGACGAAGTAACCAAGATTGCAACCTATAAACAATTCTACGCGGAACCTGTTGATGTAAATGACCCTACCTCTCCCTGGATTACAGGAAGGCCAAAAGCATTAAAAGCGGTAAAGAAGGTTTTGGGTAAATCGGACTATGTTGCTCATGAAGGTGTTAATTCTGGGGGTGCAAATGGAGTTTACTGGGTTGAAATAGTTGATAAAAGACCTGATGGGCTTGTGGTAATCTCAAATATTACGGAAGGAGCAAAGAAGGAAGTTGAAAGCATTCAAGCTGCAATTGAGCCAGATTTGCTTTATCCGTTGCTTAGGGGAAGGGATGTGAAGAGATGGAAGGCAGAGCCATCGGCGTATATTATTATGGCTCAAGACCCGATAAAGCGCCGAGGTATCAGTGAAAGTGAGATGAAAACGAAATATCCAAAGACATACATCTATCTAAAGCGATTTGAAAGTGTATTGAGGGAAAGGGCTGCTTTTAAGCGTTATTTTACTCGTAAAGATAGAAGTGGAAGAGTTATAGAGACAGGACCTTTTTATTCTATGTTTGATGTCAGTGACTATACCTTTGCTCCTTATAAGGTGGTGTGGCGATATATAGCAACAGATTTTATCTGTTCAGTTGCTGGCTCTGTGGATAAAAAACCGGTCATTCCGAATGAAAAACTTATGTTAGTTGGATGTAATAACGAAAAAGAAGCCCACTACCTTTGTGGGATATGTAATTCATCTCCTTCTAGATTTATAGTAATTTCTTATGGTGTTGGGACCCAACTTGCTCCCCACATCTTAGAAAACATTCGCATCCCAAAATTTGACCCTAAAAATAGTCTTCATCTTAAACTTGCTGAGCTTTCAGAAAAGGCAAATAAGTTAGCAAAAGAGGATAACCCAGAAGAACTCAAGAATATTGAAGAAGAAATAGATAAAGTTTCTGCCCAAATCTGGGGATTAACTCCTGAAGAATTAAAAGAAATAAAATTATCATTGGAAGAATTAACCTGATAATATGAAAGTTTTATTGGTAGAGCCACAAAAATCTCAGAAATACTACACTCAATATCCCCCGTTAGGTCTTCTTAAACTTGCGGCATACCATAAAGAAAAGGGAGATGAAGTAAAGCTTATAAAAGGTTTTAGCGATAATGGATTTTATCCTGACAGAATTTATATAACCAGTCTTTTTACCTATGCATGGGGACCTGTCCATGAAGTTGTAAGGTATTATAGCCAAAAATATAAAAAGGCAGAGATTACAGTTGGAGGAATTTATGCAACTTTGTGTCCTGATCATCTTAAAGAAACATTTAAGGATAGAATAGAAATTCATAAAGGTCTAATTGAAGAAGTTGAGGATGTTTTGCCTGATTATTCTTTAGTCCCGTCGTGGCAGGCAAGTGTCCTATTTGCCTCCAGGGGATGCATCAGAAAGTGCCCATTCTGTTCAGTTCCTCAAATTGAGCCACACTTTAAGGTCAAAAAATCTATAAAACACCTAATTTATCCTGGACATAAGAAGGTCATCTTATGGGATAACAACATCCTTGCTTCTCCTTATTGGAAAGACATTTTTGAAGAACTTGAGGAGTTAAAATTGGAGGTTGA
>JAMWDE010000154.1 GCA_023818905.1 Candidatus Omnitrophota bacterium
AAGCTAAGATTTAAAAAGATAGGGAGCTTTAAAAACCAAAAAGAAAATTCTTTAAAAGAATTCTTAAAAGGTGACATTTCTATTTTGCAAAAAAGATGACATTTTTATGTTGCAACAACACAAAAGAAAGCGTTTCCTTGACACCGAAGTATCTATATGTTATACTTTAATAAAATTTTAGGAATATGAGAAAAAGGAGGAGCCATAATTTCATTTTTTTTACAGTTTAACTGGGTAGATATTTTTGCCATAATTGTTTTATTTAGAGTATGTTACGTAGCCCTAAAAACAGGCTTACCCATAGAGTTTTTTAAGCTATCAGGAACCGTTGTAGCCGTCTATCTATCTTCACATTACTATACCACTCTTTCAGCGTTAGCAGTAAAACATCTTATTAAAGGTAAGCAGTTTTTGGGAGGGATTTTTGATTTTATTTTATTTATTATATTGGCAGCAATTGGTTATGGTGTATTTATAATTTTACGGATGTTATTCTATCGGTTTATTAAAATGGAGGCGACACCAAAGTTAAATAAATTTGGTGGGTTGGTTTTGGGTATAGCCAGGGGGATTTTATTGGCGAGTCTTTTGATGTTTATTTTGGTTGTTTCGGGCTTAGATTATTTTAAAGTCAGTATTGGCGGCTCTTATCTTGGTAGGCGTATCTTTAAGGTTGTACCTGAAACCTACAGTAGATTATGGAATGACTTGGTTTCTAAGATTATGATTAATGAAAGACTTAACGACAGGGTTTTTACTGTACAACGAGACGTGTCGCCATGAAGTTATCCGAATTTTATAAACAAGTGGTTAGCTTTGGGATAGAGCATGACCCCAGAAAGAGAAGGGCTATAAAGTCATATGAGGATACAGCGATATTGTACGGCAACCCTGATACAGAGATAAGTAGGGTTATGATAGGTATAGACATAGACGTGGCAGAGCTTTTGTTAGCCGACCAGATTCGCAAAGAGGAAGGTTTAGATTTAGTTATTTCTCATCATCCTGAGGGCGTAGCTTATGCTTGTTTACCTCAGGTGATGCGTTTGCAGATTGATATCCTTGTAAAGGCAGGGATATCCAGAAGAGTAGCAGAGCAACTCTTGCAGGAGAGAATGAGAGAGGTTGAAAGGAAGGTTCTGCCTGCAAATCATATGCGAGCAGTAGATGCAGCCAGATTGTTGGATTTACCGTTTATGTGCGTACATACCCCTGCTGATAACCACGTTTCTTATTTTATCCAAAAGTTAATTGCAACCAAAAGGCCGCATACTATACAAGACTTAATAGATATCCTAAGAGAAATTCCAGAGGACAAGGAGGCAGAAAGAAACGGAAGTGGGCCACGGATATTTCTGGGCTCTCCGCATAGACCTGTAGGCAAGGTCTTTGTTGAAATGACAGGTGGTACCGAAGGTTCTCGTGAGGCATACGATAAACTTAATAAAAGAGGTATTAGGACGATAGTAGCAATGCATTTAAGCGAGGAGCATTTTAAGAAAGTAAATGATGTTTCATTAAATGTAATCATTGCAGGACATATCTCTTCTGATACCTTAGGTTTAAATCTACTTTTGGATAGAATAGAAAAGAAGAATTCGCAAAGATTTACAGTGTACAATTGCTCAGGATTTCGCAGAATAAGAAGGATTGATTAAACATGGCTGGACGTATACCACAAGATATATTAGATGATATCTTGAGTCGTATAAATATTGTGGAGTTGATCTCTGGCTATATCCCGCTTAAACGGGCAGGAAGAAATTTTAAGGCACTATGTCCTTTCCATTACGAAAAGACCCCTTCATTTATGGTATCGCCAGAACGACAGATATATCACTGTTTTGGCTGTGGCGCAGGTGGAAATGCCTTCAATTTTTTGATGCAATACGAACGCTTAGAATTTTTGGAGGCAGTGGAGGTTTTAGCAAAAAAAGTTGGTGTGGTTATTCCTGATGTGTCTAAACAGGATGATAAGACAACGAGTCTTATTACCCAGCTTTATAAAGTGAATGAGTTAGCTGAGCAGTTTTATCAAAATAACCTTGAGTCACCTAACTGCGTGTCAGCTAAGAATTATCTTCTCAACCGCAAGATAAATCAAGAAATGATAAGATTATTCAAATTGGGTTATGCCTTACCGGGTCAAGATACATTATTAAATTATTTAAGAACAAAGAATGTAACCCTTTCTCTGATGGAAAAGGCAGGACTTATATTTGCCAAGGAAGGAGGCGGTTACTGCGACAGATTCCGCAATCGCATCATATTTCCTATATTTGACATAAAATCCCGGCCGATTGGTTTTGGTGCAAGGGTTCTCAGTAACGAAGCAGGTTTAGCCAAATACATAAATTCGCCTGAAACACAAATATATACAAAAGGAAAAAATCTCTACGGACTAAATTTTGCCAAAGATGCAATAAGAGAAAAAGACTGCGTAGTGGTTGTGGAGGGATATCTGGATTTTATCATTCCTTATCAGGCAGGCTTTCAGAATATCGTTGCCTCTTTAGGCACAGCCCTTACCGAAGAACAGGCAAGGCTCTTAAAGAGATACGCGCAGAATGTGATAATGGTTTACGATGCAGACGACGCTGGTCAGATGGCTACATTAAGGACTTTAGATATATTTATTGAGCAAGATCTGAATGTTAAAGTGGTGTCTTTACCGGAAGGATTTGACCCTGATAGCTTTGTGTGCAGATACGGCATAGAGAGATTTAGGGAGATAGTTGATGTAGCAGAGAACATACTTGATTATAAGTTAAAGGTATTAAAATCCCGTTACGATTACCAAAAGATAGAAGGTAAGGCAAAAATATGTGCTGAAATATTGCCTACTATTGATAGATTCAAAAGCACAGTTTTAAAATCGGAATATATTAAAAAAATATCTGAAGAGTTGAAGGTAAGCGAGGATGCATTACTGCAGGAGATAAAGAAACTCAAAGAGGACAGGCAGTATATAGGGTTGGCTCAAGTGGCTCAAGACAGCTCTTCTTTTATAAGCCCCACGGAGAAACTGCTGATAAGACTGATGATGGAAGAGGCAGAGCTTATTGATTTTATAAGGCAACATCTTGAGCCAGCTGATTTTCAAAGCGAAAGGACATCTAAGATAGTTTCTATAATGTTTGACCTGATGGAACAGGGCAAGCCTTTAGAATTAAGCAA
>JAMWDE010000155.1 GCA_023818905.1 Candidatus Omnitrophota bacterium
ATGAGCTTCTTTGTGGATTTAAATGAAAAAGATATCGTTTTGTGTGCTGTACCTTTTTCCCATCTAGGTGGCCTGGTTTATATTATTAACTGTTTAGCATTTGGGCTTACAGTAGTTCTTATGGAGCGATTCGCTCCCTTGGAATTCTTAAAAAATATTGAAAGATACCGTGTTAGTTGTTTTTGGGTTGTGCCCTCTATGTATTATGCATTTTTGCAAGTTAAAGAGTTTGAGACATTAGATTTGTCAAGTCTGCGTTGGGTAGTTTCTTTTGGCGCCTCCAGTTCTCCTGATTCCTTACGTAGATTCCACCGCTATTGCCCTCAGGCGTATCTTTTAAATGGTTGGGGGCTTACAGAGACAAATGCGCCTACCACGGTTATTCCCTTGGGTTCTACAAAGATTGAGAGTGTAGGTAGACCTGCTCCCTGGATTGAGGTAAAGATATTTGATGAGAATGACCAAGAGCTTCCTTTGGGACAGATAGGCGAGGTAGTTGTACGTGGTTGGGTGGTGACCGATGGATACTATAAAGACCCCCAGGCTACTAGAGAGGCGATACGTAATGGTTGGTTTCATACCGGTGATTTAGGAAGATTAGACGAAGAGGGAGACCTGTATATCGTAGGTAGAAAAAAAGAGATGATTAAGGTAGCAGGACAAATCTGCTTTGAGCCTGAGATAGAAGCGGCTATTCATAAACATCCTGATGTAGCAGAGGTGGCAGTTATTGGCGTTCCAGACAGATTAAGAGGCGAGGTCCCTTGTGCATTTGTGGTTTTGAAGCAATCTGCTAAACTGACCCCTGAGGACTTACAGTATTTTTGTCGCCAGCATTTAGCACATTTTAAGGTTCCCCATTATTTTGAATTTGTAGATTCGCTTCCTAAGACTCGTTCAGGAAAGATTGATAAAACGATTCTAAAAGAACGAAATAATGAAGAGATTCGTTGAGTGGTTCAGTCATGGCCTAATCAGATATCGCTTTGGATTTTTAGGTCTCTGTGTTATCGTCAGCGCATTCTTTGTCTATCAACTAAAGGACCTTTCTTTTAAGACCAACTTAGGCGATTTCTATCCTCTAAAGCATCCCTATCTTAAAATTCAGAAGCAACTCAATGAAATCTTCGGAGGCCTAAATCAGGTATCTATAGCCATTGAAGTCAAAGATGGTACAATTCTAAATCCCATTACTTTAGAGAAGGTATGGCAGATTACCCGGCAACTGTATCTGACCGAAGGCATAAATGCCGCTAGGGTAGTTTCACTTTCCGCCAGAAAGGTAAAGCATGTTCAAGCAAATGAAGAGGGGTTTATTACTGAGTGGTTGATGCACGACCCTCCTAAGACTCAAAGCGAGTTGGATACTCTAAAAACAAAGATCGTCAAGAACCCTCTTGTTTACGGGCCAATGGTTTCAAAGGATTTTAAAGCTACGCTTATCCAGGCGGATTTTGAGTCTTATGTTTCTGCGCGTCAGATTTTTGATGTCTTGCAGGGTTTTAAGAAAAAGTTCCAGGACTCAAATCATAATGTATATATATCAGGACATCCTGTATTGCAAGGTTGGCTTGATTTTTATCTGCCACGGATGAGTCGGCTATTTTTGGCTACATTGGTAGTGATGTCTTTAGTTTTGTATTATGCCTTTAAGTCAAAAAGAGGAGTATTTCTTCCCCTTCTATCTGCGACTATGGCTACCCTTTGGGGTTTGGGGCTTATGGCGATGTGTGGATATAAACTTACACCCTCTACTGTCTTGGCTCCTTTCTTAGTATTTGCCTTGGGTGTAAGCCACTCTGTGCAGTACATCAAACTTTACTATGAATATATGGGCAGGCACCCACAGAGCCCAAAAGCCGCCTCCATTAGGATTACACGCAATCTCTTTATCCCTGCCTTTACGGGATTACTTACCGATGGTATCGGCCCTTTTGCTTTATTGACCGTTCCTTTGGGTATTATCCGAGGTTTGGCAGTAGGTATTGGATTTGGGATACTGAGTATATTTTTTAGTACGGTAATTTTAGTCCCCAATCTACTTTCTTTTATGAAACCTCCACGCCGATTAGAAGTACTTAAAGAAGAGAAGACCACTCTTACCAATCGGATGTTAGCTTATTTTGCACGCTTGGCTATAGACAGAAAGACCCGCTGGATGGTAATTGCTACATTTTTTATCCTTACCTTTATTGCCCTCTTCGGTGCATCCAGATTGGAGGTAGGTGACAAAAAAGCCGGCACATCTCTTCTGTATAGTTGGAGTGAATATAACCAAGCAGAAAGATTTATCAGTGAGAAATTCTTAACCTCTGACCCTTACTATATATTCGTAGAGGGAAAACATCAGGACGCATTCCTAAGTAGCCAGGTTTTAAGAGAGATGGATAGTCTACAGCGTTATTTAGAGGAGAATGTGGAAGGCGTAGGTAGAACCCTTTCTTTGGTGGAATATGTCAAGGCAATGAATATGGTGATGTTTGCTGGCAGGAAGGAGGAATTTAGAATCCCTGACAGTGATTCAACCATCGCCGAGTATTTATTTCTTTACTCTCTTACCGGTTTTCCTGGCGATTTTGACCCCGTGGTTAATAGTAATTACCACTATGCCAACATAAAGGTTGACCTCAAAGACCACAAGGCATCTACTATCAGACAGGCGATAAGTAAGACCCAGCAGTGGATTAGTCTGAATCATAAAAGTCCTGATGTTGAATTTCACTACGCAGGAGGCAATATTGGGATGTTGGCAGCAGTAAATGAGATAGTCAAGACCATGATTCCCATAAATTCCTTCTACACCTCATTTCTGGTATTTATGTGTTTGGTCTTTGCCTATGGTTCATTGGTTTCAGGATGGCTCTTAATTATACCTTTGGTATTTAGAACCCTACTTGTCTTTGGATTATTGGGGTTTTTAAAGGTTGGTTTGACCGCAGAGATTATTCCGGTAGTTAGTTTGGGGATTGGTTTTGGGGATGATTTTGGTATTTACATTGTTTCGCGCATAAAGGATACACTTAAAAAAGGAGGTGGTTTATTGAAGGATGCGTTATTAGAGGCAATGTCTACTTGTGGTAAGGCGGTGTTCTTTACAGGTTTGGCTTTAACCGTAGGTATATCCAGTTGGGTCTTCTCTGATATCCTTATGCAGGTGCGTTTAGGGGTGC
>JAMWDE010000156.1 GCA_023818905.1 Candidatus Omnitrophota bacterium
CTGCCAGTAAAGTCATCTTGCCCCAGAAAAATCTCAATGCCTGGTCAATGCGTAAACGGGGATTAGTGTTTTTAATCAAAATTGTAATTGTCAAAATTACTATATATTTACCAATCAAAACAAGTGGGCTTAATTTACCTGCCCAAAACAGAACTATTAAGAATAATGGCATTATATAAAGTAACATCGCTCTGGTTAACTTAATTGTTGCTAACAACAAACCAGAATATTCAATTAGAGCGCCGGCCATTATCTCCTGCTCTGCCTCCGAGATATCAAAAGGCACCAAGCCCAGTTTTGCCTGTACACAAATCAAGGCGACAACAAAAGCAATTATTCCAGAAAATGAGATGAGGTTTGAACCAGAATCCAACTGATGACTTATAATCGAACTCAACTGTATACTACCGCCGCATTTAATAATTGCCACACTTACAGATAATATAAATGGCAACTCGTATCCTAAAACTAACTTTATCTCCCGCGACGCACCTACTGAGGCCAATGGATTGCCAGAAGCAGACGCTCCTATAATTATAGATATAGCAGGAATAACCAGAATATATAATACCACAATCAAATCGCCATTGAATCCCTGATAAGGAAAGAATAGATTTATTCCTAAGATAGTTGCTACCAACACCGAAGCCATGAGACCTACATAAGGAGATAAAATAAAAGTTGGACCTGCCTCTTCCGGCAGAATAGTCTCTTTACCTAATAACTTTATGATGTCTACAAAATTCTGATACCAGGGTGGTCCTAATCTCCATTGGATGCGAGCAGTAAGTTTTCTGTCTATCCAGCCTGCAATCAGACCAACAGAGGCACTAAACAGAAAACCAGGAAATATCAAATAATGAAAAAACAATTTTGCCATCTTACGTTATTAGACTACTTTTGTCTTGCATTAAGTTCTACAAACGCAGAACCCTGCAACCAATTTATTTCCCTTTTGATTGAATATCCTCTCTTGACCACCTCAAGGTATGCACTGCCAAATATTCACCTACAAAATAGATATCCTTTTCTATGTCTTCCTCTATTTCCTTTACTTCTATTGCGTTATAAGGGCAACTACTGGCACAGGCAGGTAATTTATCAGTTACACCTAAACAGTAATTGCACTTTGAATCCAGATAAGGAATAAAATCTCCAAAGATTACTCCAAACGGACAAGCGATAGTGCAAGATTTGCAACTGGTGCAACGCATCTTATAACGCTTCAGATGTCCATCTGCTGCACGCTCCAAGGCATTATGATAACAGGAATTCACACAGGGTGCCTCCTCGCAATGCCGGCAGATGGTAGCAAAAGTAGCGTACTCCCGTAAAGAAGTAATTCCATTATTCTGCGGATGATAAAAATAATCGCAAGTAACTTTGCAATCCTTGCATTTGCTACAAATCTCTAAATCTACAAATAACCGCTTCATCCTTATATTGTATCTTATATCGTATCACAAGGTCAAACACTATAATCCTATAACACAAGAACACAAAAAACTATAACGTGATTAATCCCAAATATCATGTATATCCTTTAACTGTTCGTAGGTAAATACCGGGCCATCTTTACAGACATAGTATCTACCCATACGACAGTGTCCGCACTTTCCTAGGCCACACGACATATTCTTTTCCATAGAAAGATATATATCTTTGGGCTTAAACCCTAAATCCAAAAGTTTCAAGGTTACAAACTTCATCATAATCGGTGGACCGCAGACTACAGAAACCGCTTTATTTAAATCTACAGGTAAATCCTTTAATATGGTTGTAACTAAACCTACATTACCTTGCCAATTAGAATCACCCACATCTACGGTAGTAACCACGTCCACCTTTTTTATATTCCGCCATCGGGGGATTGCTTCTTTATAGATAATATCTGCTGGACTGCGCGCACCATAGCGCAAAATCACTTTATTGTACTTATCGATCTCAGCAAAAAGACTAAAGAGTAAAGACCGTAATGGCGCCAACCCTACCCCACCTCCTACAATCAAAACATCCTTACCGATAAAATTTTCTAAAGGATAACCTTTTCCGTATGGACCACGTATTCCCAAGATGGTGTTTTTGTTTAGATTATGTAATAAATTTGTGATCCTACCCGCCTTCATAATGGTCACATCTATCTTATCTTTTATATTTGGTTCAGAAGAAGGAGTAAATGGCGCCTCGCCTACGCCAGGCAAAGTCAACTCAATAAATTGACCTGTTCTAAATGAAAATTCGCTCTTTGGCCTTAAGATAAACGTTTTTATGGTGGGGCTCTCTTCAATGATATCCTCAACAGTTGCTTCTATGGGTCGGTATATATTCCCCATCTTTGGTTTTTATTATTTTATCTCTAATTTCTTAGCTAAATCTTTAAGTACTTCTCTTATATCAATTTTCCCCGGACAGACCTCAATGCACCTGCCGCAGCCACAACAGGCAGGTATACCTAAATTGTCTATAAAAAAATCAAATTTTTTAAGAAACCTATTTCTTAATCTCTTTGCCCTTGTCTTTAAGGGATTGGCGCCTCCTGCAACTCTGGCAAAATTGGCGTATTGACAAGAATCCCAGAGTCTAATTTTCTCATTCTGTCGAGACTCTCCTATCCTGCGGTCAGCTAATAAAAAACAATGACAGGTATCGCAGATTAAATTGCATCCCCCGCATTCTACGCAGGTAAACATAAATTGTTGCCACGTATCTAAATAGTAACCATCCCTAACTAATCTCTGGACTATATTTTTAGAGACTAAATTTTGAGGAAGAAGATGCCTCTTAAGTCTATCTACAAAGGCTTGCCTTTTTGCTTGACAGGCTGATATCTGAGTAGCTTTGGCAGGAACAAAATAATCCTCTTTAATCTGAATAAGCTCTTCACCTCTTTTTGAGCCTACCTCTACTAAATATCCTTCGTTTAGCGTAGAAATATTCAAATCAAATCCCTCAGTAGGATAAGGTGATATATCCCAGGCCAAACAATGGCAGACAGATTTAAAATCTGTGCAATCTCCTGAAATAAGATAGGTATTTTCTCTTCTTAGACGGTAAAGAGAATCAACCTCCACGCCTTCTAAAAATACAAAATCCTGAACCCTATGTCCTGCGATATCACAACTTTTAACTC
>JAMWDE010000157.1 GCA_023818905.1 Candidatus Omnitrophota bacterium
TAGATTATCTTCAGTTGGGTCATCCTTCCTCAGGTCCTATTGATGAAGAGGATATCGAACGGATAAAAAAATCTCTGAATCAATTGACCAAACTTCCGCTTTCGGTAAAAGAAAAGATTGAGAGACTCTTTTTGGAAGCAAGGAATGATATCAAAAAAGCCCACGAGCTTAAATTAGAGCTAGATAAATGGAATATCTACAAAGACTACGAAGATAGATTCTTGGATTTATTTAAGAAGAAAAAACAGGATGGCAACTGATGGATAATACCGGAATAAAAGCCATAGTATTTGATTTGGGAAATGTTTTGATTGATTTTGACCACTACATCGCTGCCAGACGTATGTCCTGTTTTACCAACAGAGACCCTAAAGAGATATTTGATTTGTTTTTTGATTCTGAGCTTACCGGTCTTTTTGAAGAGGGCAAAATCAGTCCCACAGATTTTTTCTTGAAATTAAAACAGGCCCTTTCTTTTAATGATTTATCCTACGAAGAATTCCTTCCCATCTGGAATGAAATCTTTTTTCTGACTGACAAGAATAGGCAGGTCTACAGGTTAGCTAAGGAATTAAAAAACTACTATAAGATTGCACTCCTCTCTAATATTAATGTCTTGCATTTTGATTACCTAAAAAATAAATTTACAATATTTTCTCCTTTTGAAACTATCATCACCTCATTTGAGGTGGGCGTAAGAAAACCCCACCCCCTTATTTATGAGAAGACCTTAGAGAGGTTGGGAATCACCCAGCCTAATTGTGTGTTCTATACCGACGATAGGCCAGAGCTGGTAAGAGAGGCCCAGAGATTAGGCATAAATAGCTTCACCTTTCAAGATGTTTACCAACTAGAAAAGGACTTAAGACAATTAGGGATAGATATAACTTAAGATGGAACTTAAAAAGATTAGCTTAGGTCACGGTAGCGGCGGAAGATTAATGCATGGTTTAATTAAAGAACTTTTACTTAAAAGATTAGATAATCCTATATTAAGAAGACTTTCAGACAGTGCATTTATAGACTATAGAGATAAACTCGCCTTTACTACTGATTCCTTTGTAGTGAATCCTTTGTTTTTTGCTGGAGGGGACATCGGAAAACTGGCGGTTTGTGGCACTATAAATGATTTGGTAATGCAAGGTGCCCAACCGGAATATCTGTCTTTGGCGCTTATTATTGAGGAAGGCTTGGACTTTCGAGTTTTAGAGCGTATCGTTGATTCAATTACCTTAGAGGCAAAGAAAGCAGGTGTTTATTTTGTAACTGGAGATTTAAAAGTGGTAGAAAAGGGTGCTTGCGATAAGATATTCATAAATACCTCAGGCATAGGTAGGATACTTAGCCAGACAGAACTCTCAATAAGTAATATAAGGCCCGGAGACAGTGTTATCTTAACCGGAAATATTGCTCAACATGGTTTAGCAGTCTTGACTAAAAGAAAAGGGTTGGATTTGGGTTTTAATATAAAAAGCGACTGCGCTAGCCTAAATAACTTGGTTTTACCTATACTTAAAAAGATAGAACCTATAAGATTTATGCGCGACCCCACTCGCGGAGGTTTAGCTACTACCTTAAATGAGATAACAGAGAATTCTGGTTTGGGTATTGTGATTGAGGAGAAAGATATTCCCATTTCTTCTCAAGTAAAGGCAGCCAGCGAACTTTTGGGCATAGACCCTTTGTATATAGGAAACGAGGGTATAGCAGTAATAGTAGTCAAAAGTGATTATGCACAGAGGGTCTTAAATTTATTGAGAAGGCATCCCTTGGGAAAGAATGCTAAGATTATAGGTAGGGTAGTTAAAGAACCCCAAGGATGCGTTGTGCTTAAAACAGTTTTAGGGACTACACGTATAGTGGATATGTTGACCAGCGAACCTTTACCCAGGATTTGCTAAGGAATCAAGGCGGGTTTGTGATAATATGAAATCTTGTAGATATCAAAGAAGATTTTACCGAGATTGGGCAAGGCCAAAGGATTTATATTCAAGTCAATTGGTGATAAAAGAAACGGATTTACATATTCTCACTGATAAGCCACTAAATAAAGATTTTCTCAAGCAGAGACTAAACACGTATCGCTTGGATATTGAAAGATATATAATTAAAGATAAAAGATTCTTGACTGCCCTAAAACCTATCCCTGTAGAGTTAAATGCATCCAGGATTATCAAAAGGATGTCTCAGGCAGCCAAGAGGGCCAATGTAGGACCAATGGCAGCAGTGGCAGGTGCCATTGCTGAGTTCTTGGGCCAAGATTTATTAAAACAAGGTTATAGAGAGGTAATAATAGAGAATGGCGGCGATATATTTTTAAAGACAGAAAAGACGCGCAAGATTGCCATCTATCCAGGTAGGTTAAGATATTGGAGAGGTCTGAGTTTAAAGATAAATCCCCGGGATACGCCTTTGGGTATATGCACCTCTTCTGGTACAGTTGGGCATTCCTTGAATTTTGGTTATGCTGATAGCGTGGTGGTTTTATCTAAGAATGTGTCATTAGCTGATGCAGTGGCTACCGCTACTGCCAATTTAGTGCAGTCAGAAGAACATCTCAATAGAGCCATTAATTTTTCCAAAGACATTAAAGGGATTTTAGGAGTGGTAATTATAATAAAGAAACATTTGGCTTGCTGGGGAGATATAGAGTTCGTCTATTGACATTGTATGTAGCCAAAGTATAATAATAGATGTGCAGGGTCAGTATCCTTTATGTGATTACCAAATTAGAGTTAGGTGGAGCACAGAAGCAGTTATTAAGTTTAATTAGAAAATTAGATAGAAAAGAATTTCAACCATTCTTATATACTGCCAAAAATGGTTTGTTAATTCCTGAAGCTTCTTCAATAGTAGATTTAACTCTTGAAAAATCAAGGTTTTTAGAACGTCCCTTAAATCCATTAAAAGACATTTTAGCTCTTGTAGATATATATTTTTTTATTAAAAAGAACAAAATTTCCATCGTCCATACCCATAGTTCTAAGGCAGGCATCTTAGGCCGTTTGGCAGCAAGATTAGCCGGAGTGAAACTAGTTTTACATACTGTGCATGGTTGGGGCTTTGATGATTATCAGTCAATCTTAGAGCGCAGATTGTT
>JAMWDE010000158.1 GCA_023818905.1 Candidatus Omnitrophota bacterium
TTGTGTTTTTTATGTTCGTATGATCTATGATTTACCAAAAATTCCAAATGCTGCCTCTGGTATCCTATATGTGAGGCAAAAAAATCACTGGGTCTCTCTATCCCAAATGTTATATCAAAGCACCTACCCAATCTATTGGACAATCTTTTCTTTAACATAGCATCATCTGCATTCAGTATAGCAATAGCTGGCTTTTCCAGGGTATGTATAAGACTGTATTTCTCTTCCAAGACGCCTTCTAAATTCTTGAGATACTCAAGGTGTGCTGGTCCGATATTGGTAATAACACCTATGTTTGGTTTACATATCTGAGCCAAATATCGTATCTCACCAAAGTGATTTGTTCCCAACTCCACTACTGCTATATCGTGAGTTCTGTTTAGTCCGAGAAGACTTAAAGGCAAACCAATATGATTATTCTGTGTGCCTTGGTTCTTAAGAACATTGTATCTCTTAGATAATACCCAAGCAATCATATCTTTAGTAGTAGTCTTACCATTTGAACCGGTGACTGCTATTACAACCTTTCCATACCTCTGACGATTAAAAGCGGCTATTTGGGCTAATGCCCTCTGGGTATCTTCTACCTCTAAGATAGATATCTTATGCGGTAAGGGTCTATACTTTCCCTTCTGTCTTATAATACAAAAGGCTCCTTTTTTTATCGCCTCCCCAATAAAATCATGCCCATCAAAACTATTCCCCTTTATGGCAATAAACGCCTCTGCCTGTTTAAGGGTACGTGAATCTATAGATATACCCTTTAATACAGTCTCTGGATGTCCCTGGACTAAATCGCCTTCAGTGGCTCTTATTAAATCATAGACCTTAAACACTCTTGCACAACCTCTCTATCTTCAAAATGGATTCTACCTTCTTTTAATATCTGATAATTCTCATGTCCTTTACCGGCTATAAGAATGATATCGCCTTTTCGGGATATAGATAAAACTCGTCTAATGGCTTCCAGACGATCAGGGATAACAGAATAGTTATTCTTCCTTATGCCTCTCTTTATATCCTCAATAATATCTAAAGGGTTTTCTGAACGAGGATTATCATTTGTAATTATAGCATAGTCTGCCAATTCAGAAACTACCTGACCCATCTTTGGCCTCTTGGTTTTATCACGCTCACCTCCGCAACCAAACACAACTAAAATCTTATTGTGGGGCAGTTTCCTTAAGGTCATAATCACATTCCTTAGGGCATCCTCTGTATGGGCATAATCTATAAAGACAGAGAAATCTCTATTTCTATCTGTATTCACACGCTCAAGCCTACCGGGTATACAATCAAATTTCTCTAAAGCGGATTTTAAAAGATCCAACTCAAGACCTTCTTTTAAGGCCCAAGATAAGGATGCCAGTATATTGTAGATATTGTATTCTCCAATGAGTTGGGTTTTTAAATTAACCTTTCTACCAGGTATTCTTACTAAAAATTCTGTATGGGTGATATCAAAATATACCCCCTCAGCCATTACATCTGCTGGATTATCTATGCCATAGGTGACAATTTGGGCTTTAGTCAAAGCTTTTAGTCTTCTGCCGTAAGTATCATCATTGTTGATAACTGCTAAGGTATTAGGTGCCAAATCCAAAAATAGTTTTGCTTTGGCTTGGAAATAATCCTCCATCGTGGAGTGATAATCTAAATGGTCATGAGTGAGATTACTAAATATGCCTGAATAAAAACTTATACCTTCTGTCCGTTGTTGATCCAAGGCGTGAGAGGAAACTTCCATAATTACATAATCTGTGTCTTGTCTTAGCATCTCATTAAGTAAAGACTGTATTTCTAAAGGACCGGGTGTAGTATTTCGGGAAGGCAAGACCGTGTCCTTGAAACGATAATTAATTGTACCGATCACGCCTACATTTAGCCCAGCTTTTTTTAGAAAGGCCTCAATGAGGTAAGATATGGTGGTCTTTCCATTAGTTCCTGTAATACCTATTACTTTTATCTTCTGAGAAGGATTATCGTAAAATTTTGCCGCCAATCTTGCCAAAGCCAAATGAGTATCTCTTACCTCTATAAATTGGGTTTTACTTTTTATATCACAAAAATGCTCTTGCCAACCTTGGATTACTATTGCCTTGGCTCCTTTAAATACTGCTTCTGGAATAAAATTATGCCCATCCTGAGTAGTTCCTTTTATTGCCACAAAGACAAAGTTATCCCCAACATCTTTAGAGTTACAACTTATACCTTTAACCTCAAAATCCTCTAAGGGCATAGATAATCTGTAATCTGGTAATGAATCAATAAGTTTACTGAGTTTCATTTAACATAACGGTTTGCGTTTCTTTTATCATCTGTTTGGTTCTAAGGTAACGCAGAACATCTTCAGCAACCTCCTTAAATACAGGCGCTGCTACTACCCCACCGTAATAGTATGGGTGAGGCTCATCTACTACCACCGCTATGGCGATAAGTGGATTATCTGCAGGAGCAAAGCCAATAAATGAAGCAACAAATTTATTATGGGAGTAACTACCATCTGATTCTAACTTCTGGGCTGTCCCGGTCTTACCTGCACAAGAGAAATCCAATAGTCTTGCTAATTTACCCGTTCCATTTTCTACCACACCTGTAAGAATACTTTTGACCCTTCTAGCAGTATCTTGTGAAATAACTCTGCGTATTGTCATAGGAGAAAATTGTTTTATTACTTGACCATACTTATCTCTGATCTCCCTAACCAGGTACGGCCTCATCAGTTGTCCACCATTAGCAATCACAGAGATAGCACATACTAACTGTAACGTAGTGACACCTACTTCCTGACCTATAGGAATAGCTCCAATAGATGTCTTTGACCATAGATGAGGCTCTTTTACCATACCGGGAATTTCACCCAAAAGGTCAATTCCTAACCTTGAACCGAAGCCAAAAAGTTTTATATAACGATACAAAAGTGCAGGACCTAATACCTGAGCAATCTTGGTGACGCCAATATTACTGGACTGCTCAATAACCTCTCTAAATGTAAGCCAACCATGTGGACGGTGATCATGTAGTATATGATTGGCCACCCTATAAGAACCATTCTCACAAAAAATCTTATCTTCCTCAGATAGCTTACCTT
>JAMWDE010000159.1 GCA_023818905.1 Candidatus Omnitrophota bacterium
TCCTCAAGATATCTGGGAGCCAGGAGAGGAAAAGAAGTTGAGTAATCAAAGTGAATTTTTGGTAGGGATGCGTTCGGTAATAATTTTAGTAGGGAAATAGCTTAAGAGAGGAGAAGTATGGAGCCAAAATTTTTGGTAAACTACAGTAATGAGATAGTTAAGATTGAACTTTCCGGTAGATTGGATGCCAGCAACGCTTCTGTCTTACAGGAGGAGTTGAAAAAAATTATTGGTTCTCCAGTGGAAAGGCTAGTATTTTATGCCCATAATCTTGAATACATCTCTAGTGCTGGCTTGCGTGTAATTATATTTGCTAAACAAAAGATCGGACTCAATGCGCAGGTTTATTTTATCGGGGCAAAAGATATGGTTTTAGATACAATCAAAATGAGTGGGTTGGATACCTTTATGACCATTCAAGATAGTTATACTGAATAAAGATATACCAATGGAAAAAATTATTTTTCCCGCCAAACTGGAAAATTTAGATTCTATGTTGTCCTTCGTTATTGATAAGGCAAAGAGCATCGGATTTAAAGATAAACAATTAAATCAGATAAGGCTTGCTGCTGAAGAAGCACTGGTCAATATTGTCAACTATGCCTATCCTGATAAAAATGGCGATATAGAGATAACCTTTGCTTCCAATGAAGATAATGACTTTGTGTTAGAGATTGCTGATTATGGGATTGCCTTTGATCCCTTATCCAAACCTCAGCCAGATTTGAATGCCCCTTTAGAGAAACGTAATATTGGAGGTTTGGGTATTTATCTGTTACGCAAGATTATGGATGAGGTACGCTACAGGAGAGAAAATAATCGCAATATACTCACTTTTGTAAAAAAACGAAAACCTGAAGAAAGGGTTGATGAGGATAGAAAAGATACAAATTTAGAAGCAGCACATGAAGAAGGCGCTTACAGTTGGCCTATCTCTTATATGAAGAAAGAGGAGTTTAAAAAGGGAGAATTCCTCTTCAAGGCAGGGGATAAGGCAGACAGGATGTTTTATATAAAGAAGGGGGCACTAAAATTAATAGAAATAAATAAGCTCATCCGAGAGGGAGAGGTTATTGGAGAGATGGGTATATTCTCTCCCTTTAAACAGAGAACTGCCTCAGCCCGCTGCGAGGAAGATGTAGAGGCATACACTATGGGAAGAGATGAGGTTATCAATTTTTTCAGTCATGACCCCAATTTGGCTATCAATCTTATCCAGTTAAGCATAAAGCGTTTTATAGAGAATCTCAAGGCAGAGACTCAGGCTAGAGAGCGTATTGAGAGCGAGTTGAGGATTGCTCATGAGATTCAAAACAGTATGCTACCTCGGGTCTTTCCACCCTTTCCCGATAGAAAAGAATTTGATATCTTTGCTATGATGGATCCTGCAAAAGAAGTGGGTGGAGATTTCTATGATTTCTTTTTTGTGGATAAGAATAGATTGTGCGTTGTTATCGGAGATGTTTCGGGTAAAGGTGTGCCTGCGGCGCTGTTTATGGCAATAAGCAAAACTCTTTTTCGGACTGAGGCGATGCGTGGCCTGCCGCCCGATGAGGTGGTATCCAGGGTAAACAACCTGCTTTGTTTGGACAATCAGACCTGTATGTTTGTAACAGTTTTTTGTTTGATATTGAATACTGAAACAGGAGAAGTGCAATTTTGTAACGGAGGTCACAACCCTCCTTTGATTTGCAATCAAACAGGGTGTTTTCAATTCATTGAAGTGCCTAAAGGTTTCGTGATAGGTGCTATAGAGAATAGCAAGTGCGTATCCAAGAGTTTGTTACTTAAACCCAACGATATTATTTTTCTCTATACCGATGGGGTAACTGAAGCGATGAATCCCCAAAATAAATTATTTTCTGAAGAGAGATTAAAAAGCTGTCTTGAGAAATATAAACACAAAGATATAACTGAGATAGTGAAGTCAATACGAGAAGAGATTTCTGATTTTGCTCAGGACGCGCCTCAATCCGATGATATAACTATGTTGGTCTTAAGGTATAATGGAAGGAAGATATAAAAAAGATGTTATTGAAAGATAAAAAGATAGGTATCCTTATAGAGAGTGATTTTTATGAGCCAGAGATATGGTATTATAAATTTAGATTTGCTGAGGAGGGTTTAGAGGTTCATTTTTTAAGCAGATTGTGGGGTCTTAAATCCATAGTCTTTAAGGGCCACGAATATCATTTGCCGTTTGAATGCAACGAAACTTTTGAAGATATGGATGATAAGACCCTTAGATCCTATTCTGCTATTATTGTACCAGCAGGTTATGTCTCTGACCGCTTAAGATACACAGAGGATATTCACAGGCTTTCTCCAGCGGCAGAGTTTTTAAAGCGGGCCTTTGCGCAGAAGGAGATTATCAAGGGCATAATCTGTCATGGTATGTGGCTTATCGCTCCTTGTCCTGAACTTATCAGGGGTAGAAGAGTGGTGGTGCACAATAATCTTTTAGGTGATATAAAAAATATGGGAGCAATATACGTGGATGAGGATGTGGTAGTAGATGAAGATTTGGTTACTGCTCGTACCGGCGGCCACTGCCATATATTTGCTAAAAGGATTATCGAATTGATTTCTTCCAGAGTTAAGCCATAGATAGATGTCAGCATACGTGATCTTAGATTATAGATATAAAAGACCCTGCAGTTTACGAAGAGTATAAGAAGCAGGGTGCAGAGACAATTTTGGCTTACAGAGGAAGACCTTTGGTTAGAGGCAAAGAGATAGAGGTGTGGGAGGGAGGATTGGAATCCTAGACGCATTGTGATAATTGAATTTAATAGTATGGAAGATGCCAGACTTTGGTGGAACTCTACCGAGTAGAATGCTGCTAAACAGCCGAGACAAAAGTCAGCTAAGACAGATGTTATTTTAGTCAAAGGATTATAGAAGGTTTTCTAAGGAAGGAGGTGTGATGTTTATTTTTCGTAAGAAGTTGAAAAAGATTAATATGGGTGGTGGGGTCATTCGTCAGTATTTAGGTGCAGGAAAACATATGAATGCCCAACATTGGGATATGGCGGATGGTAGCATGGTAAAACTCCATACCCATCCCCAAGAGCAGTTTGGTTA
>JAMWDE010000160.1 GCA_023818905.1 Candidatus Omnitrophota bacterium
TCGTATGTCCTAACTGCCTCTAAACACCTCTCACACAGGCCAGGATGACTCTTATCCTTACCTACAGATAAAGAGTAGTTCCAACAGCGAACGCATTTTTCTCCAGACGCCTTATCTACTTCAACTATTATATTGGGAAACTTATCTAGTAATTTAGCTTGTGTCATATCTAATCTATCCTTAAAAACTATATTAACCTGTGAGACCTTAAAAATCTCAGGAAATTCATCCTTTAGACTTTCTAAATATTTATAACGGATTTTGTTGTTTGTCAACAGATTTATTTTAGCATCAAAAGAGCTACCAATGATGCCTTGACAACGCTTCTCCTCCAAAGCCTTAGCCACATCGGGAATCAGCTCCATCGCTATATTTAACTCTGTCTCAATCCGCTCTTCCTTAGGTAAATCCTCTTGTGCAAAAATACGATTTGGTTTTGGCCAATGCAAAAGATGAACACTCTTTAATCCATTATCTTTCTGTGCATTTGGAATCGGCATATGTTGCCAAATATCTTCTGCAGTAAAAACCAGGATGGGGGCTATCATTCTCACTAAGATATCTAATATCTCATATATTACTGTTTGGGCTGAACGCCTCGGCGTTGAATTGGCAGCATAAGTATAGAGTCTACCCTTTATCATATCCAAATAATACATCGACAAATCTTGATTACAGAAATCATAGACCAGTTTGTAGACTTTATAGAATTCAAATCTCTCAAAAGCATCTGTTACACATCCCAAAAGAGTTTCTAATCTAAATAGTATCCATTTATCAATTCTTTTAAGTTTCTTATAATCTACCCTATCCTTTTGGGGATCAAAATCATATAGATTACTCAAGATAAACTTTGCAGTATTTCTTATCTTGCGATACGCTTCTATCAACCTAGACAGTATCTCTGATGAGATCCGGATATCCTCATTATAATCACTTGAAGCCACCCATAATCT
The DNA here is from genome assembly GCA_023818905.1 of Candidatus Omnitrophota bacterium. GTDB lineage: Bacteria > Omnitrophota > Gorgyraeia > Gygaellales > Profunditerraquicolaceae > JAMWDE01. The sequence goes on from JAMWDE010000160.1 coordinate 957, forward strand.
TAATATATCAGCGCCATAATCATTAATGATATCTTGGGGAGAAATAACATTTCCTTGAGACTTAGACATCTTCCTGCCTTCACCATCTACTACAAAACCATGTGTAAGTACATTTTTAAAAGGAGGAACATCATCTATACAAACAGAAGGTATAAGCGAAGCCTGAAACCATCCGCGGTGCTGATCAGAACCCTCAAGATATAGATCAGAAGGAAAACCCAGCTCATTTCTCTTCTTCAGGACTGCCTGATGACTTACCCCTGAATCAAACCAAACATCCAAGATATCCGTGCTCTTGGTAAAACTTTCATGATGACAATCAGGACATTTAAACTCAGGAGGTAGAAAATCTCTTATGTCTCTATCAAACCAGCAATCTGTGCCTTCCTTTTCTACAAATTTGGCAAAATTCTCAATGAGTCCTGAATCCAAGATCTCTTTTTTACAATTATTACAGATTATTGCTGGAATAGGTACACCCCAGTATCTCTGACGAGATAGACACCAATCAGGCCTTAGCTCTACTGTACTGTATATCCTTTCCCTACCAGATTCGGGTATCCAGTTAACCTTACTCTTTATAAACTCGAGGAGTCTATTTCTTAACCCATTGTGTTCTATATTCAAAAACCATTGCTTGGTAGCACGGAATATCAAAGGATTTTTGCAGCGCCAGCAGTGAGGATAGGAATGCTGAATCTTACCACAATAAAGCAATAGTCCAAGGCTGCGAAGTTTTTCAATAATAGGCGTACTGGCTTCATAGACATTTATCCCTTTAAAATCCCCTGCACTTGAGTCAAAATTCCCTTTTTCGTCTACCGGCATAACTATATCTAGCTTATATTTCAAGCCTGTAAGATAATCTTCAATCCCGTGTCCAGGCGCTGTATGCACTAAACCCGTGCCCTCTTCTTTAGAGACGTAGTCTGCTAAAACAACCTTGCCTTTTCTAAAACCAAAGGGGTGATGATAAATCAAACCCTCTAAGGCCTTGCCCTTTATCTCCTTTATAGTCTCATAATTATTTATGCCCAAATACGGTAAAATCTGCATTAAGACCTCTTTGGCTATAATCAGGTTACCTTTATCTGTTTTAAGATAAGAGTACATAAAATCTGGATGTACTGCCACTGCCACATTAGCAATCAATGTCCAGGGCGTGGTTGTCCAAATGACTAAATAACTATCCTTTAGATAATCTTTGTCTTCTTGTAATTTAAATTTAACATAAATAGAATCAGAGGTATGTTCTTCGTATTCAACCTCTGCCTCAGCAAGTGCAGTTTCACAGACAAAACACCAATTAACTGGTTTAAGACCACGATAGATATAACCTTTTTTTATCAGAATATTAAAAGAACTCACTATGCTTTCTTCATAGTCAGGACTCAGTGTTAGATAAGGATTCTGCCAATCAGCAAAGACCCCTAAACGCTTAAATTGCTCTCTCTGTATAGAAACGTATCTTAAAGCATAATCGTAAGCCTTCTTTCTAAAATCTAATTGGGTGATTTGATTCTTATTTATACCTAAATCTTTAAATAACTGATGCTCCACTGGTAGGCCATGACAGTCCCAACCTGGAATGTAAGGCGAATCAAAACCTTGCATGGTTTTGTACTTTATGATTATATCCTTTAAGGTCTTATTCAAGGCATGACCTATGTGGATATCTCCATTAGCATAGGGTGGCCCATCATGTAGAATAAATTTAGGTTTTCCTTTGAGTTTCTGGCGAATAAGTTTATAGATATCTATCTGCTCCCACATCTTAAGGAATATAGGCTCTCTCTTTGGAAGGTCTGCCTTCATAGAAAATTTTGTCTGGGGTAAATTAAGAGTAGGTTTATAATCCATATATTATCCCCTAATATACTTCCCGATAATAATATCCAGATCCTTCTTCACCTTATCAGGAATAAGATTAGCCCTAGTTACAATCGCATATTTAAGTGCATCCTTACAGCTACATCTTCTCTGCTTAGGGATATTTCTTATGACCAAAGAAAGGAGTCTTTTTGCATTCTCTATATTCTTGCGTAAATTCTTAAGCACCATCTCTATAGTAACGCTTTCATGCTGGGGATGCCA
>JAMWDE010000161.1 GCA_023818905.1 Candidatus Omnitrophota bacterium
GCAAGATAGTATTTGATAATCAGGATATAACCAATTTAGCTATACATCAACGCGCACGTTACGGTATTGGTTATCTCTCGCAGGAGACATCCATATTTAGGAAGCTTACAGTAGAAGAGAATATTATGGCTATTTTAGAAACTCAACCACTTAGTAGAATAGAAAGAAAAAAGAGGCTTAGAGAATTATTGGAAGAGTTAAATATTGCTCATCTGGCTAAGAATAAGGCTTACACCCTTTCTGGTGGAGAAAGGAGACGCCTTGAGATTACGCGCGCTCTGGTTACGAATCCGTCTTTTCTTCTTCTTGATGAGCCGTTTTCAGGTATAGATCCGATTGTAGTTAGTGAGGCTCAGGGTATTATCCAGGACCTTAAACAGAAAGGGCTGGGAGTCTTGCTTACAGACCACAATGTGAGAGAGGCCCTTTCTATAACCGATAGAGCTTATCTAATCGCAGAGGGCAGAATCCTCATTTCTGGAACAGCTCAGGATTTGATCAATGACCCTAAGGCACGCCAGATATATTTGGGAGAGAAGTTTAGTATGTAATTTAAAATAAGAGGAGGTATGTTCTTATCAGATGAAGACCGAGGTCAAGAAACTTGATAGTACGAAAAGAGAATTATCTGTGGAGGTAGAGGGAGATATAGTAAAGAATAAATTTGAGGATATCTATCAAAGAATATCCAGAGAAGCAAAGGTCCGAGGTTTTAGGCCAGGGCATATACCCCGAGATATCTTAGAGAAGAATTTTTCTCCTGAGGCGAATCAGATTGTAATCAAGGAGCTAATTCGAGATGTTTATTCACAAGCCATCAAGAAAGAAGGATTAAATGCAGTAAGTGTGCCTGATATCTATGATATTAAATTGGACAAAACCACATTATCCTTTAAGGCAAATATAGAAGTTATCCCAGCGGTTAACCTAAAGAATTATAAAGGGATTAAGGTACACTTTAAAAGGATAGAGATATCTGATGAGGAGGTCAGACGCTACATAGATTCTTTAAAGGAGACGCGTAAGGTTGATTCTGTGGATGATAATCTTGCTCGCTCATTAGGGTATCCTGACGTAGGAGAGTTAGATAGGGCAATCCGCGCACAACTCTTTCTACAGAAGGTTGACCTTCAACAACAGAAGATAGAAAATGAGATTATGGATGCCTTAAGAAAAGATCTCAAGATCCCTTTGCCCCAGTCTTTAGTGAATAGGCAGTTAGAGGATATGTTACGAAGGGCAAAGCTCAATTTGGCCTTAAAGGGTCTCCCGCCAGAAAAGATTGAAGAGCAGGAAAAGACGTTATCAGAAGAACTGAAACCCCAAGCAGAAAGACAGGTTGAAATCTATATAATACTATCCGAGATAGCCAAGAGAGAGAACATTCCTTTAGACGAACATACAAGTGGACGTGTGATGGAATTATTATTGAGTCAGGCGGACTGGCAGATAGAATCCTGATTTTTGTTCCACAATTTAACAAGAACTTTAAAAAGATGGAGGTGCATATGGAACCCAAAAGCCAAACCCTGATTCCTATGGTTATTGAGCAGACTTCACGCGGTTATGAACGCGCCTATGATATCTACTCCCGGTTACTTAAGGACCGCATTGTTTTTATTGGAACTCCTATTGATGATACAGTGGCAAATTTAGTTATTGCCCAGATGCTCTTTCTTCAGATGGAGGATGTGCATAAGGATATAAATATCTACATCAATTCTCCAGGCGGTACAGTTACCGCCGGTTTAGCGATATACGATACGATGCAGTTTGTAAAGTGCGACGTAGCCACCTACTGTGTGGGGCAGGCTACCAGCATGGGCGCGCTTTTATTATCCAGTGGGACAAAGGGAAAACGTTTTGCTCTACCTAACTCTCGCATCATGATTCATCAACCCTGGGGAGGTGTGCAGGGTGCAGCAGAGGATATCTCACGGCATGCCAAGGAGATTTTGAAGTTGCGAGACCGACTAAACGAGATACTTGCGTATCATACGCACCAGCCATTAGAGAAGATTCAAAAGGATACTGATAGGGATTATTTTATGTCTGCACAGGAGGCAAAGGAATACGGTATCGTTGATGAGGTAATTGTAAATCAGAAGAGTCTATAACACAGAACAAGGAGATTGCCGGTATGAGAAAGAATTATCTTTTGACGCCAGGACCCACACCCCTTCCACCTTTAGTTTGTGAAGCCCTCTCAAGACCCATAATCCACCATCGCACACCTCAATTTCAAGAGATACTCAAAGAGGCAACAGTAGGGCTTAAGTATGTTTTTCAGACTGAAAATGATGTTTTTATCTTTGCCTCGTCTGGGACCGGCGCTATGGAGGCAGCAGTGGTTAACCTACTTTCGCCAGGAGATACAGTTATAACTGTAGAGGGCGGAAAATTTGGAGAGAGATGGACAGAGATTTGTAAAAGTTATAGTGTAGATGCGCAGGCAATAAAGGTAGAGTGGTCAAAGGCAGTTGAACCAAAGGAGATTGAAAAAGCCCTTAAGGCAAATCCTAGAATTAAGGCGGTTTTTACTACTCTCTGTGAGACCTCCACTGGAGTAACCAATGACATAGAAGCAATCGGCAGGATAGTAAAGGATTATCCAGCGGTTCTGGTAGTGGACGCGATAAGTGGTCTAGGAGCAATTGAGTTAAAGACAGATGCTTGGTCAGTCGATGTTTGTGTTTCTGGTTCTCAAAAAGGTCTTATGCTTCCTCCTGGTTTGGGCTTTATCTCAGTGAGTAAAAAGGCCTGGGAGAAGATCAGAGAATCAAGGTGTCCTAAATACTATTTTGATTTAAATAAAGCAAAGAAAGCTATCGATAAGACCGATACACCATTTACTCCAGCAGTTTCTTTGATAGTTGCCTTAAATGAGAGTCTTAGGATGATAAAACAGGATGGTTTGGATAATGTGTTTGCCCGTCATAGAAAGATGGCAGAGGCTACCCGCAAGGCAGTTAAGGCAATGGGTTTAGAGCTCTTTAGCCCAACTGCCGCCTCAGATGTAGTGACTGCG
>JAMWDE010000162.1 GCA_023818905.1 Candidatus Omnitrophota bacterium
TGTCCTTTCCTGCCATAATGCCCTCCTTTTTAAGATAGACATTATAGCAACTTTGGAATAGGACATTTTTGCTTTGTTAAAACCGGACATTATTGTATTGCGATTACAGTATTCTTTAGCAAGAGTTTCCCCAAAATTTTCAGCGAGATAGCCTTACATCGCAAATTTAAAAACACGCTGATTAGAGTTTTCTTTGGGGATTTTTTCTTGCGCCCACTTCACGCCAAAGAGAATTCTATAAATTCCATCAGCAATGGCATAGTGTTTAAATACAGGTAGCTGAAAAAATCTCTTTGCCTTCTCTAATATCTTTTTTAACAAGATATTTATCTTAAGGCTCCTGCCTAAGTATACACTGATAAAATAAAAAACAGCGTGCACTAAGGCTACCGTGTTTCTTAAGGCATTATATCTTCTGACTCTTACGTCTTCTAAGTGATACTCCTGCTTTAGGAACCTAAAGGATTCTTCGCATTTCCAGCGCGTAAGGTATATCTCTAAGATTTCTTTTGGTTCTTTATCGACATTGGTCAAAAGTAACAGCGAGTCAGGGCCAAGGCCTTTGATTACTACTAAAGATAACTCTACGCCTTTAATCTTAAGATTTGTCCTTTTGCCTAATTTTACTTCTATTATATCCTCTTTGTAACCTTCCTTATCAATGGTTATCTTATAAGCCTCAGTGCAGTGGATACCTCTGGCTATATTCCGTACCTTTTCCTGCTCATTACTCAGGTTAGTAAGATTTTTTCTACCAGATATCCTTATCACAAACTTAATCTTTAATTTATCAAATTCCTCGACGAGAATCTTACGGTCCGCACCTCTGTCTAATGCCCAGATACCTCTTTTATCTGTAGACTCGCTTATCTTTTCTACCACCTTTATTATCCTTTGGTTCTCAGTAGGTAAACTATTGGCTTCATAAGAATAAAGTTCTGAATATAGAGGCACGATTGCCTCACCATTTACATCGGCTGCGGTTACGGCTAATATCCAGTAGCCCTTATCCGGCTTACCTTCTGAACCATTCCAGACATGGGCAAGATAATCCATCTTCTTGGCAAAGGGTTTTGCGATATCAGAGAGATCTAAAGCCAGAACTGTATCCGGCAATATCTTATTAGAGCATTGCCTTATGATTATTTCATTTAGCTGCTTAGTCAGGTCTTCTTTTTGCGCATTGCGAGAGAGCCTATTTTCTGTTTTAATCAGCTTTATATCCTCATCAAGACTTCTGGCGATATTGGATAACTTCACATCACGGCAAGCCTGTATGCCAAAGAGCATCTGAGAAATAAATTTCTTTTTGGGTTTAGTAAATTCTTGAGTAAGCAATTGGCTAAAACGTTCAATTTCTATCTTTACTTTCTCTGAGATTATGCTATCGTTGTTCATTGGGGATTCCTTTCTGTTTTGGGGAAACTCTTTCCCCAAATTTTACCCAAAACAATTATAACAGAGGAATCCCTGTTTTACATTCCTATTTTCTGTAACTATTTGATATTATTCCTGGTTTGAAAAATCAATACTAAATTTTGGGGAAACTACTCTTCTTTAGAGATTTCATAACAAAAGATAAAGAAGGTACTTAAGGAGTAGGCGATGTCGGCAAGGGTTGCTGCTGTGGAGAACTAGGACCTACTGGAAGTTGAATTTGTATGGGTTGACTTTGTTGTATCGTAATATTTTTTGACCAACTAATACCTCTTGAATTTTCATATAATTTTACCGCATTTGACCTATCAAAAAATAGATCGATCAGACAATATAAATCCCAAACTGCTTTATTAAGATTTTCATTATCTCTCACATCCATTATTCTCAGTCCAATTTTCTTTGCCTTCTCAATATTAATATCTCTCCGATGAGAAAGTTGTAGATTATGATTACAAAGAAATTTTACAATTCTACTCGCGATATTACTCCTAACCTTCATATAATTACGTAACCAATCAGAAGCTAACTTTTCCGAGAACTTTATTGCATTTTCACAAATTTGGAATATGGTAAAGTCGTATTTTGAGAGTAATGGCAAGTAAACTGGCATTGCCTTTGGACCCTCTTTTTCTAATATTTTTCTTGCTTCCTGAAAACCTTTTAAAAGTGCTTGAGCTGGTACATATCTTCCAGTGTAAGGGTCAAGAACTTGAGGATCAATAGGACCTAATGCAGACTTCTCGCTCATAAGAATTTCGTCGCCAGACAAGGCTAATAAAGTAGCAGCGCTATAAGCAGAATGAGACACAATAAATCTAACTACTTTAAAATGTGGCCGCAATAAATTAACAATTCTCTCAGCAGACTCTGCAGAACCGCCGGGACTATGAATAAACACATCTATTTTTTCAGTTTGGATACCACTAATTAAATCCGAGAAACCGATTATATCTGAATCATCTAAGCTACTCAGAAAAGCGGCGGGGGATGGTTTTAAAAAGTTTGTAGCATATACTATTAGAGGACTTTGAGTTAAATTTTCTATTTCTTTGATTAGACCAATACGGGCTTCTTTGTGTTGTTGGAGATCTTTAATATTATCTATAAGCTGTTGATACGTTGACATCAAAATCTCCCTGAGTAGAATTTAGAGGTTGGAGTAAGAAATTAGGCGGGTAAATATTTGAATACTTTAAGGCTTCAATATACTCTTTCTCTGACACCTTAAATAATTCAAAAATTTTTTTAGCCTTTGGGTTCTGGTTTAAATAATCTTCACCTTGTTTTATCAGGGATTCATAAAATACACATACCTAAAAGAGTAATCTCAAGAATTATCAAGCATGCCTAGAATAAAATCCTATGAGATTGATCTAGTTAAACATGAATTTAGCAAGATGCTACTTTATCCTCATCAATCTATTATGCTGGACGAATGGCATCATCATGATAATTTTATCTTGATGACAAAGACAGGTACAGGGAAGACCCTCGCCGCAGTTTTTCCGCTTCTTAAATATAAAGAAAGAGCTATATTAGTTTACCCCACTAATGAGCTTATTAGCGATCA
>JAMWDE010000003.1:0-10481 GCA_023818905.1 Candidatus Omnitrophota bacterium
GAATGGGCTAAAAAATTAGTAGAAGCGCTAACGTAATTTTAAGATGGCTATATATGAGTATTTCTGTGAAAAATGTGATTCTAAATTTCAATTAAACTTTCCCTTTGGTAAGGCAACGGATAAGGTAGATTGTCCTTTCTGTAAGACCTTAAGCAGAAGAGTCTATTCTAATTTTTTAGTTTTTACTAAGGGAAAACATAGTCCTTCTCCTGTTTCTTCCAGTAGTAGGTGCAATACCTGCGTAACAAAGAATTGTTCCTCCTGCGGTTAATGAGCAATTCTAATCATCTCCTATACTTAAAAATTACCAAACCAACGAGATTCTATTATAGGAGCGGAATTGTTTGTAATTTATTATTGCTACATTGCCAATAAATCGGTTTTATCTCAAATTAGCGTCTGAGATAATTCCAAGGTGTGTTATGCACCAATTTATGGAGTATCCTGCATTGTTAAAATAGAATTCTTGCCCTTGACGTATGTTTTTAGGTAGGGTATAATTTATCAAATTATGCTTTTGGGCGTGCAGGTTTCTACCGAAGGGAAAATCTACGAGGCATTTGTACGCGCCAGGGATTTGGGGTGTAACACTATGCAGATATTCTCACGTAATCCCCAGAGGTGGCGCACAGATTTTTTAGATTCAGAGGATATAAAAGAATTCCAGAGACACAGGCAAAATTTTAAGATAAAACCAATCTTTATTCATATTCCCTATTTGATCAATCTTGCCTCACCCAATCCTCGGCTTTATCAGGTTTCTGTGGAGGCGTATATAGAGGATATCCTAGAGGCACAGGCATTAGGAGCAGATTATATTGTTACGCATATGGGTAGCCACAAGGATACCTCAGAAGAGGAGGGATTGAAGAGGTTGACCGAGGCACTGAATACGATTTTGGAAAAGACCAAGAATACCACGGTAGGTATACTTTTAGAAAACACTGCAGGCTCAGGCTCCTGGTTAGGGCATAGATTTATCCATCAAAAACAGGTTATCCAAGAACTAAGTCATAAAAAGCGAGTAGGATTGTGTTTTGATACTGCCCATGCGTATCTGGCAGGATACGATATTGCCACCGAACAAGGCTTAAACGAGACTTTAGATGAGATAGAAAAGTTGATAGGGCTAAAATACCTAAAACTCATACATCTTAATGATGCCAAGGATAAGTTAGGTTCTCGCCATGATAGACATCAGCATATTGGTAAAGGAGAGATTGGTATGGAGGGCATGAGAAGGATTATTAACCATCCATATTTGCGCAAACTTGCCTTTATTTTAGAGACACCGAAAAGTAGCCTAAATGATGACATTATGAACTTAAATACTGTAAGAAAACTAAGGCAGGATTAAATATGGCCTATAGATTATTGCTTGCAGATGACGATAGAGAAGTTGTAGAAGCCCTAAAGGCAAGGCTTTTAAAGGAGGGGTATGATGTAGTGGTTGCCTTTGATGGTCAAGAGGCCTTGACCAAGGTAAGAGAGGATAATCCTGATGTAGTCCTTTTAGACCTTACAATGCCCAAACTAAATGGTTTTGAGGTACTTAAAGAGATCAGAGAAAGATATACAGATAAATGGAGGCCGGTAATTATTATCAGTGCCCAGTCAGACCTTGAATCTGTGCAGAAATCCTACAACTTAGAGGCAGACCATTATCTGACCAAGCCCTGTAGTATTGAGCAGATCTTGCAGGGAATCCGGATAATGATTTCTCTAATTCCCTTACGTCAGCACAAATAAAAGCTATGTATCCATTTAAAGAGATAGAAGAGAAATGGCAGAATTATTGGCAGCAACAGAAGATGTTTTCTGTTACTGCCCAACCCAGAAGAAAAAAGTATTATCTACTGGAGATGTTCCCCTACCCTTCAGGAAAGATTCATATGGGGCATGTGCGCAACTATACTATCGGAGATGTTATAGCTCGCTTTAAAATAATGCAAGGGTTCTGTGTTTTGCATCCGATGGGTTTTGATGCATTCGGTCAACCGGCAGAGAATGCAGCGATAAAAAATAAGACCAAACCAGACATCTGGACTTATAAATGTATTGATCAGATGAGACAGGAACTCAAGAGGATGGGATTCTCCTATGATTGGACAAGAGAGATCTCTACCTGTGATGTCAGTTATTATAAATGGAATCAATGGATATTCTTAAAGATGTTTGAGCGCGGGTTGGCTTACAGGAAGGCTGCTGAGGTAAATTGGTGTCCCTCCTGTTTAACTACGCTGGCTAACGAAGAGGTAATAGATGAGGGATGCTGGAGATGCGGCACCAAGGTTGAACAGAAGAAATTAGAGCAGTGGTTTTTAAAGATTACCGAATACAAGGAGCGTCTGTTGGAAGACTTAACCCAACTGAAGAATTGGCCCCAACGGGTTTTGACCATGCAAACTAACTGGATAGGTAAGAGTGAAGGGGTAGAGATATATTTTCGTCTGAAGGATACACAAAAGACCATCCCAGTTTTTACTACACGGGTAGATACAATTTTTGGAGCAACTTATCTTGTTTTGGCTCCCCAGCATTATTTGGTAAGAGAACTTATTGCAGGTAAGCTTCAAGAGAAAGAGGTTTTGAAGTTTATTGAACAGGTAACCAAAAGAACTAAGAGCGTCCGTTCTTCTGGTGAGATGAAGAAAGAGGGTGTTTTTACCGGGAGTTTTGCTATAAATCCGGTTAATGAGGAAGCCATACCCATTTGGGTAGCGGATTATGTGTTGATGGAATATGGGACTGGTGCGATTATGGCAGTGCCCTGTCATGACCAGAGAGATTTTCTGTTTGCCAGAGAGTATAATTTGCCAATGAGGATTGTTATTACGCCACCAAATTCCCAACTCACCCAGTCGCCAGATGACTTAAAAGAAGCATACGAAGGAGATGGTATACAGATTAATTCTGGACAGTTTAACGGTCTTCCTAACCAACAGGCAAAGATAAGGATTGCAGAGTGGATGGAGAATACAGGTATAGGAAAGATAAAAACGCATTGGCGTCTCAGGGATTGGTTGATTTCACGCCAACGCTACTGGGGGACCCCTATTCCTATAATCTACTGTCCTAAGTGTGGGATTGTGCCTGTGCCTTATGAGGATCTGCCGGTAGAATTACCTAAGAAAGCCCATTTTACCGGTGAAGGAGGTAGCCCTTTAGGTAAGATAAAAGAATTTGTAAATGTATCCTGTCCTAAATGTAAAGCGCCATCAATACGGGAAACCGATACCATGGCTACCTTCTTTGACTCATCCTGGTATTTTTTAAGGTTCTGTTCACCACACTCTGATTCTGCTCCATTTGATACAGAAGAGGTGAGATATTGGATGCCGATTGACCAGTATATTGGTGGAATAGAGCATGCAATCCTGCATCTGTTGTATTCCCGCTTCTTTACCAAATTTTTCCAGGACTTAAAGATGTTAGATTTTTCTGAGCCGTTTCAAAGACTCCTTACTCAAGGTATGGTTTTAAAGGATGGGGCAGTGATGTCTAAGTCACGCGGTAACATTGTTGACCCAGATTCTATTATAAAAAAATATGGAGCAGATACCTTGCGTCTATTTATCCTATTTGCTGCACCTCCAGAGACAGAATTGGAATGGGATGACCGCGGAATAGAAGGCGCATTTAAATTCTTAAATCGCATATGGCGTATCTCCAAGAATCTTAAAGAAGGGGCTCCTCCAGAATTGATAAGAATTATGCATAAGACCATAAAGAAGGTTACTGAGGATATAGAAGAATTCAAATTTAATACTGCTATCGCTAGTCTAATGGAATTTGTAAACGCGATATATCAGTTAGGTGCAGATAGGCAGGTGTTTTCTAATCTCCTGTTGATGTTAGCCCCTTTTGCGCCGCATTTGGCTGAAGAGTTATGGGAGTCTTTGGGCAACAGAGAAAGTATCTTTAAGTCCTCTTGGCCAAAATACAACCCTCAACAGATAACAGAAGAAAAGGTCACAATAGTTATTCAGGTTAATGGCAAGGTTCGCTCTAAGATAGAAGTTGCTCCTGATATTTCTGAGGAAAGATTGAAAGAGTTGATTCTGGCTGATGAGAAATTGAAACGCTGGATTCAACACAAACCCATTAAGAATTTAATCATCGTTCCTCGCAAATTAGCCAATCTGGTAGTATAGCCTTTCTCCACCGGCCTTAAATCTAAGAAAATTTTAGTTAGATTTTTCCAACTCTTACGTCTATTAGCTTGGGAGGGAGATATGTTGAATCTTACCAGGGATGAGCGTCGGGTTATTCTATTTTTGATTGGGGTAGCCTTGTTAGGCATGGGAATAAATTTTTTCCATAAGAGACACAGCCGTATTGTCTTACTTCCCTGTATAGGAGAAAATCTCGGTAAGGTTAGTCTGAATAAGGCGGATAAAAAACTTCTCTTAGGTGTAACAGGCATAGGCGAAAAGCTGGCAGGGCGCATCATTGAATACAGACAGATTTACGGCGGTTTTAAGTCTATAGAGGAATTAAAGAATATCAGAGGGATAGATAGTTATAGATACGATAAGATAAAGGATTCTTTTATTTTAGATTAGGATGGGACTTAATGTAAAACGGCCGTTGGTATCTCTTACGCTTGCTTTCTGTCTGGGTATCATCTGGGGCAATTATATAAAGATAACATTCTTGTGGCCTTATGTTATAGGGATTATCCTTTTGGTTTCAAGTTTTATTCTATTTAGAAAAGGGGTGTTCTTTGATATCTCTATACTGTTACTTGTATTCATCTTAGGCGTGGTCTCTATTAGGAATTCCTTTATTTTATCTAAGCACCATATCTATAAATATTATTTGAGCCATAAAAAAGATAAACCCCCTTATTACATAATTAAAGGATTTATTACCAACGAACCAATGATAAATAAAAATAGAACCTGTTTTGTATTAAGAGCCCAACAGTTACAACTGGATAACCTTAATCGGAATTGTAGCGGCGATATACTGGTGTCTATTAAGGATAAGATTGAGTTTAATTACGGAGAAACATTGTTACTCAAGGGCAGTTTGTGTCAGCCTAGTGGTTTTGGTTTTCAGAAAAGGCAGACCTATCGGGATTACTTACGCAACCAGAATATATGGTTGATTATGCGGGTTGATTCTGGCGCAGATATCCTGCGGTTAAATAGCAACAGAGGCTTTTTTGTAAAAAGATTAGCCTTAGATTTTAAGGCAAAGGCAGAAGGCATAATCTCTAAATATCTTTCCAGAGACGCAAGTTCTATATTGGAGGCAATGGTTTTGGGAGAAAAGAGGAATATCCCACCTTATATAATCAAGGCGATGATAGAAACGGGTACCGTACATATACTAGTAGTAAGCGGTTTTAATGTGGGAATAGTTACTTTTGTGATTGTTTTATTCTTTAAGCTGATGCGCATACCTAAGAGGATACGTATTTATTTAACCATTATTTTTGCAATCTTTTACTGTATCCTTACTGGTGCTTCTACTCCAGTAGTACGAGCAACCATAATGGCCATAGTCTTTATGTTGGCTTACCTGATTAAGAGAGAGCCGGATATATACAATTCTCTATGTGTTTCCGCAGTATGTATATTGGTCTCTAATCCCCGTCAACTATTCGATGTAGGCTTTCAACTCTCATTTGCCAGTGTAGTATCTATTGTCTGGCTCTATCCCCGGATGAAATCAATTACGCAATTAGTTAAAATAAAGTTAGGTTGGGTTAGATTTATCTTAGAAGGATTCCTGGTCTCTTTTTCTGCCTGGTTAGGTACGTTAGGATTTGTAGCCTACTATTTTAAAATTTTTTCGCCTTTAACAGTGATTGCCAATCTTCTTATTGTGCCTTTGGCTTCTTTTGTTACCCTATGCGGCTTTAGTCTAATTATCTTAGGCATGATTTTTCCTTCTTTGATTTGGCCATTTGTCCGCGTAGAGGAATTAGCAGTGGCAACCCTTTTGGGCACTACAGATTTTCTTGTCAGATTATCCCGCACGTTTATAAGGTTTTGTTTTTAGATAAGATTTATTTTGACAAATTGGATAGGTATATTATAATAGACTTGGAAATTAAAAATTAGGATCTATAAGGGGCTGAGGGAGAGTAGATTTTCTTTGGCGGTTTTTAATGGAGGGTGGTCGGGCCGCCATCTGATATAATATCATATGGCGGTTTTTAATTTGGAGATTCGGATAATGCTAAATAGAAAGATTTACTTATTTTTGTTTTATCTAATTCTATTTATAAATGGCTGCGCCACTGTTCCACGGCAACCGGTAATAGCGCCTGGACAAGGAATATACCATACTGTAGGGAGTGGACAGACTATCTACAGGATTGCCAAAACTTACAATGTGGACATCCAAGAACTCATGCGGATAAACAGGATTAACGATCCTACCCACATAGAGGTAGGGCAGAAGTTATTTATCCCGGGCGCAAAAGTTCCTTTGCCGGTAGAAGTTTACAGACCAATTCCGCAAGAATTAGTTGAGAAACTTGTAGGTCCTAAGCACCTTTCTTCTCAGAGGTGTTATATTACCATACATCATAGCGCAACGCTTGAGGGTAATGCCGAGTGTTTTGACCGCTATCACCGTCACCGCAAGATGGGTGGGCTTTTTTATCATTTTGTGATTGGCAACGGCAGGGGTTCTGGAGATGGTGAGATTGAAGTGGGTTGGCGCTGGAAAAGACAGGAGGAGGTAAATAGGCCCTATGATATCCAGATTTGCTTGGTAGGGAATTTTAACAAAGAATTAGTCAGTAATGCACAGTTTGACGCCTTGGTTAAATTAATCAGGGTTCTATGCAGACAGTACAACATACCCTTGGAGAATATACGAAGACACCAGGACGTTGCAGATAAATTCACCGAATGTCCAGGCAGCAACTTCCCTTTTTATCAACTTCTGACAGAACTAAAGCAAAACTGAATCCCAATCATAAAAAAGAAACATCTTATACGGCAGGAAACATTTTTATTGTCATAGGCACCCAGAGACTATATACTGTTACTCCTCTTTCTATCTCAGGTGGTCTGTTTATAATTCATTGACAAACTATATTGGCTGTGTTATTTTAGATAAGGTATGAGGAAAATAGTTCTAGTTTTTGTTTTAATCTTTTTCAATTTATCTATCATCTGTGCTTATCCTTATTGGATTTGGACGCCTAAAACCGGTAGATGGGTGAACCCCAAAACTGCAGTTAGAGCTACTTCCCAGGAGCAATTTGAATTCGCCAAAGGTCTCTATGAAGAGAAACGCTATCCAGAGGCAAGGCGCGAATTTAAAAAACTCATCAAGGTCTATCCCAAGACATTTGAAGCTGCAGAGGCCCAGTATTATTTAGGGCTTATAGATGAACAAGAAGGGAACCTCTATGAGGCATATCTGGCTTATCAGAAGGTTATAGACAAATACCCCTTTTCTGAAAGGATACAGGAGATTATTGAGAGGGAGTTTAAGATTGCCGAGGCATTTATGTCAGGAAAAAAGCGCAAGTATATGGGTATGAGTTTACCTGTGGAGAATCCTGCCATTGAGATATTCACCAAGGTGATTGAGAATTCCACCTATGGGCCTTTGGCTCCAAAGGCCCAGTATAAATTGGGTCTACTTTTTAAGAGTTTAGGTAGATATTACGAAGCAGAAGAGGCATTCAGTAAAGTGATTTCTAACTATCCAAATAGTGAATGGGTAACACCAGCAAAATTTCAAATTGCCTCCTGTTACGCTGCTATCTCTAAAGGAACTGACTATGACCAAGGTTCAACCAAAGAGGCAAAAGAGAAATTTGAGGAGTTTATTATTGAGTATCCCGATGCGGTTTTGTCCAATGAGGCAGAAAAAAGTCTAAGCCAACTAAGAGAAAAAGAAGCAAAGAGTAATTTCAATATCGCTCGGTTTTATGAAAAACAGAAGGATTATGCAGCAGCAAAAATTTATTATGAAGATATAATTGAGAATTACCCTCAAAGCATCTGGGCTGCTAAGGCTATGGAGAGACTGAGCATAATGGAGAAAAGATGAAGATAAGGTTCTTTGGGGGAATAGTTATTTTGATTGTATCTTTTACTCTTATGGGGTGCGGCTATACAACCCGCTCTATAGTAGGTAATAAATTTCGTACCATTTATATTGCGCCTTTTGCAAACAAGATAGATATTACCCGCGAGGTTGACGCAGCAAGTAAGTACAAGATATATAAGCCAATGCTTGAGGCAGATATCACCAAGGCTATAGCGAATAAGTTTCTCTTTGATGGAAACCTTAAACCTACCGAAGAGAATATGGCGGATTTGGTTCTAAGGGGAGAACTGATAGAGTTTAGACGCGACCCCCTTAGATATACAGAAGATGATGATGTGGAAGAGTATAGGATTAATTTAGTGGTCAATCTTGTGCTTTGGGATAGACATCAAGATAAGTTGGTTTGGGAAGAGAGGCGTTTTGTGGGAGATACTACCTATTTTGTTACTGGCACGGCGGCAAAGTCAGAAGATATTGCCATAAGGGAAGCGCTTGATGATTTGGCGCGTAGAGTTGTAGAGCGCACTGTAGAAACCTGGTAGAATGACAGTTTATGTATTATAGAAGACCCGTTTTTGTTTCGGAGAAATCCTTGCCCCAGAAAGAAGCAGCCGTATATGTTTTTATTGGTCAGGATAGTTTCTCCAAAGATATAAAACTGCAGAACATAAAAAAAGAATTTTCAGATACGAAATTAGAAGATTTTAATCTAGATATACTGTATGCTAAAGAATTGGACCTAAAGAGCTTGCAGGAAAAATTACTTTTTCTTCCTTTAGAGGCAAAAAGACGTATTGTAGTGATAAGGCACGCACAGGAATTAAGGTCTGATATAAAAGATTTTATCCTTAAATATGCCAGACACCCCTATAGTTTTCTACTTTTAATTTTAGATATAGACAAACCACTTGCTAGAAAAGACGCATTTTTAAATACCATTTCAAGATATGCCCGCGTTTATTATTTTAAAGAGACATTGCCACCGGATACATTTATGTTAAGCAAACAGATAAACCTTAAGAAACCTGTTTCTGCCTTGCGCGTTCTTAGTCAACTTTTAAAAAACGGAGAAAAACCAGAACGTATTTTGGGTGGATTGAGGTATGCCTGGCAAAGGGATAATCTTATAAGTAATTTAGAACGAAAAAAGAGATTAAGATCTTTACTTAATTGCGATATAGATATAAAAACTGGTAAGATTAGGCCTGAGTTTGCATTAGAGAGATTAGTTATTAGTCTCTGTAGTTCAGAATTAAGCAGGCGCTCCGGTAGTTTTTAAGGCGGCTTTCATAAGCTGCAAGGTAAGACGGGATTTTTTTCGCTGAGCAGTGCGGGTATGAATAACCTTCTTCTTAGCAGCTTTATCAAGTTGGGAGTATATTTTTTTGAGTAATTCTTTGGCTTCGTCTATGTTTTTATTTGAGACCAGGGTTTTAAATTTTTTTATAGTAGTCTTAAGTATCCTTTTTATTCTTATATTCCGCAGACGTCTTTTTGCATCTGCGCGTAGTCTCTTTACTGCACTTCTACGTTTAGGCATATCTTTTCTCCTCTATTGATTATTAGCTTAATATTATCACCGTTACGTTTTAGAACAGATATATTCTTCTCTATCCTTGCATATTAATAAAATTTATGCTTAAATATAACATATTTAGATAACCGTGTCAATACTATTCAACAGATGTCAACTGCAAAACTTATTGTCAAATCCGCCTCTATAATCAGCATTGCTACCCTTTGCTCTCGTTTGTTGGGTTTTGCGCGAGATATAGTGATTGCCCGCCTATTTGGGGTTTATATCTATGCCCAGGCATTTGTGGTAGCCTTTAAGATACCCAATCTATTACGTGATCTGTTAGCAGAAGGAGCTGCCAATGCTGCCTTTGTGCCTGTATTTAGCGAATATATAACTAGACACAACAAAGAGGAATTGTGGGAATTGGCCAATGTGGTTTTAAACCTTTTACTTGTAATCCTATCTATAATTACTCTTTTGGGCATAGTTTTTTCGCCTCTTATTGTGCGCATCATCGCTCCTGGGTTTATATCAGATACTGCTAAATTAGAGGCCACTGTTAGATTAACCAGATGGATATTTCCGTATATCCTACTAATTAGTCTGGCGGCTTATTCTATGGGGATACTTAATTCCTTTAAACATTTTAGTGTTCCTGCCTTTGCTCCTTGCCTTTTGAATATTTCTATAATTCTATGCGCTTTACTCTTTGGAGAAGACACATTAGGATTAGCCACTGGCGTTTTATTAGGTGGCGTTATGCAACTTGCAATACAGATTCCGGTTTTATATAAAAAAGGTTTTAGGTTAAATTATTTTTTAAGACGCTTCAGACATCCTGCGGCAAGAACCATAGGTATTTTGATGTTGCCACGGATTTTAAGTAGCGCTATCTATCAACTGAATAATTTTGTTGATTCTATATTTGGCTCTT
>JAMWDE010000003.1:10491-16948 GCA_023818905.1 Candidatus Omnitrophota bacterium
GTGGGCGAAGGAGGCGTAGCAGTTTTATACTTTGCTTATCGGCTGATACTTTTTCCTTTAGGCATATTTGGGAATTCATTATCCCAGGTAATCCTACCCACATTCTCTACCCAGGCCTTAGAAGATAATTATGAGAAATTGAGACAGACGTTCTCTTTTGGACTGCGTGCGATATTTTTTGTAATGTTGCCGGCGTCTATAGGATTTATGGTTTTGGCTTATCCTATAATCTCTACACTCTTTAAGGGAGGTAGGTTTGATACCTACTCTGTTCTTCTAACTGCTTCTGCCTTGCGTTTCTACAGCATCGGTCTATTTGCCTATGGTTCAACCAAGATACTCCAGTCCTGTTTTTTTGCCTTAAAGGATACATTCACTCCTACCAAGGTGGCTTTTTTGAATCTTATCTTGAATATTATCTTAAACATATCACTGATAATTCCTCTTAAGTTGGCTGGTTTGGCATTGGCTACCTCCATTTCTTCAATAATAACCACTCTGATTTTATTTTCTATATTAAGCAAACGTTTAGGCTTCGTTCATACCAAACTTATTTTCCTTTCTTTTATGCGCATACTATGTGCCAGTATCTGTATGGGGTTGGTGTGTTACTTTATTTCTCAAAGAGGTATTTTTTTGGGTAGTTATGGCTTAGCAAAGGTATTAAATTTGGCGATAATGATTATATCAAGCCTGATATCTTATGTGATATTCTGTTTTGTTTTTAAGGTGGAGGAGGTCAGAGAAATCTGGCAGTGGGTAAGTAAAAAGGGTTTAGCTTTATCCTTGAATAGACTGGACCGATAATCTAATTACAAAATGATAGAGTCGGTTTCCGCAAGATTAAGAGATAAGATTGCAGAATTACCGGATCTCCCAGGAGTTTATATATTCAAAGATGAGCAGGGTAATATATTATATATAGGTAAGGCAAAATCTTTAAAGAAGCGTCTACAGTCATATTTTGTGCATTTTTACCATTCTAAAACCCAGGTATTGCTTTCTAAGGTTAACGATATAGAGTATGTAATTTTGCCTTCGGAAAGCCAGGCTCAACTTTTAGAAGCTTCCTTAATCAAAGAGAAACAACCGCCTTATAATGTTAGTCTTAAGGATGATAAGTATTTTCCTTACATTAGAATTACTGATGAAGAATTTCCTATGGTCTGCATATACAGGAAAAAGATGTCAAAACCAAAAGATAATTCTTTATACTTTGGTCCATATACCAATGCTAAGCTCTTACGTCAGGCGCTTAAAACCATACGTAAGATTTTTGGTTTTCGTTCTTGCAGAAAGATGCCTAAACAAGCCTGCCTTTACTACCGCATAAAGATGTGTCCTGCTCCCTGTGAGAATAAGATTAGTCCTGAGGGATACAGAGATATCATACAACAGATAAAAACATTTTTGGAATCGAGATATGAGGAACTGTTAGATACGCTTTATGCTAAGATGAAAAAATGGGCACAGAAAAAAAAATTTGAAGAAGCAGCCAAGATAAGAGACCAGATATACGCCTTAAGTGTAATTCAGCAGAGTAAGCCCGGCAATATAGGATTTTGTGCTTTAGAAGACCTGAAGGATCTTTTGGGATTGGAAAGATTGCCTCTACGCATAGAGGCGTTTGATATCTCTAATATTTCAGGTAAAGAGGCCTGTGGTTCGTTGGTGAGTTTCTACAAAGGTTTACCTGATAAGAAGAATTACCGGCGTTTCCGAATTAAAACATTAGAATCTATCAATGATTACGCTATGCTTAGAGAGGTAATCCGTAGGCGTTATACAAGATTGGTAAAAGAGAATTTACCTTTGCCAGATCTGATTCTTATTGATGGCGGAAAGGCCCATCTTTCTGTAGTTGAAGAAGAAATCAAGGGTTTAGGTTTAGAGATACCCCTGCTCAGTATTGCCAAAGATAGAGAAAACATTTATGTAAAAAATAAAACACAGCCTATAAAATTACAAAAAGATACCTCTGCCTTAAATCTTATTAGATATATAAGAGATGAGGCGCATCGTTTTGCTCAGACATATCATCATCTACTAAGGAGAAAGAAGATATTGGGTAGATGATTTGTTATTTCTTAAAATTCCAAATACAATGGGATTTCGTTTAACCTTACGTAACCTAAATAAGATAGGTCTCAGTCCTTTTGCCAAAGAGGTGTATAAAGTAGTATCAGGTATACCATTAGGTGAGGTGCGTAGCTATAAATGGGTGGCTAAGAAGATAGGTCATCCCAAGGCATACAGGGCAGTAGGTCAGGCGTTGAAGAATAACCCTTGGCCGTTACTTGTTCCTTGCCATCGCGTAATCGAGTCAAGCGGTGAACTTGGGGATTATATTTTTGGTAAGAAGAATAAAAAGAAGATATTAGATTTGGAAAGACAGATTAAGGATTTAGTGCTATAATTATAAAAAATAACTATGAGGTGGGATTATGAAGATAAAAGAGTTATTAGCTGAAATGGTAAGGCTTGAGGCCTCAGACTTATTTTATCGCAGTGGTGGTATCCCTTCTTTAAGGGTAGACGGAAGGATTACGCCTATGAGTAGCACAGAGATAACTACGGATGATATCAGCAGGGCAATTGAGGAGATAACTACCCCAAAGCAGAGAGAGATCTTCAAGCGAGATTTAGATATTGATTTTGGAATATATTTAGAGGAATTTGGTCGTAGGTTTCGTGTGAGCATATTTATGCAGAGGAATTCTCCTTCTATAGTTATAAGGAATGTGCGTGATACTATACAGAGCTTTGAAGAACTTAATCTGCCGGGGGAGGTTTTAAGAAAGTTGTGCACAGAGTCAAGAGGGTTGATACTTTTAACTGGAAGTGCAGGCAGTGGCAAGTCTACCACTATTGCCAGTATGATTGAGCATATTAACCAAAATTATAATAAACATATCTTAACTGTGGAGGAACCTATTGAGTATACATTTAAAGACAAGAAATCCATTATCAATCAGAGAGAATTAGGGCTTGATGTTGCTTCCTATGAAGTTGCCCTACGCTCCTTTACCTTACAGAGTCCAGATGTTATATATATTGGCAACATCCGTGATTATACCACTATGTCAGCTGCCTTAACCGCTGCAGAGACAGGGGTATTGGTCTTAAGTACCTTACATACGGTTAATGCCAGCCAGACCGTAGAGAGGATTGTTAATTTCTTTCCGCCCTATCAACACCAGGAGACAAGAACACAACTGTCTTTATTGTTAAAAGGTACAATATCATTGAGATTGGTACCTTTGAAAGGCAGGGCTGGCCGTATACCTGCCTATGAGATTATGCTTCTTACGCCCACTATCAGCAGGATCATCAGAGAAGGTAAGGTTTGGGAGATACCCCAGTTTATTGAATCAGGTGGAGTGTTTGGTATGCAGTCATTTGCCCAATCCTTAGTAAATTTAGTAAAAGAAAATAAGATAAGCGAAGAAGAGGCAATAAACTTTGCAGACAACAAAGAAGAATTTCTTTTAGCCTTAAGAGGTATTAAGAAAACATAGTACCTCTAAGTCTGATTGGAATTAAGACCTTATACCGAATGCCTGATAACAAATCAAAAGGAGCACAATAGAATGTTAGAACAAATAAAATCAAAACTCTCTTCCATATTTACCTATTTGGAACACCTGAGAGGTTATCTTTGACATAGACAACAAAAACAGGCTAATAGGAGATTTATCCTCTCAGATGTCTCATCCTAAATTTTGGGATGACCCCCAAAATTCCAATAGGGTTGTGGCTCAATTAAAATCTTTAAAGGCAACCGTAGAGCCCTGGCAGGTAGCTTATAAAAGGTATCAAGAACTTAAAGAATTGGCAGATATTTTAAAAGAAGAAGAACAGGAATTAATCTCAAGTTTGAATCAAGATTTAGATGTGCTTTTGAAAGATTTGAG
Source organism: Candidatus Omnitrophota bacterium (assembly GCA_023818905.1). Lineage (GTDB taxonomy): Bacteria > Omnitrophota > Gorgyraeia > Gygaellales > Profunditerraquicolaceae > JAMWDE01. The sequence goes on from JAMWDE010000003.1 coordinate 14,406, forward strand.
AGAACTTGAGCTTAAAACGCTTTTAGATGGAGAATTTGATAAAAATAGCGCTATACTGAGTATAAATGCAGGAGCAGGTGGCACAGAGTCTTGTGACTGGGTTTCTATGCTTTTTCGGATGTATGCCCGCTGGGGGCAGGACCACAGATATAAAGTAAAGACCATTGATACGTTATTTGGCGAAGAGGCAGGAATAAAAAATATTACCCTCTTGGTTGAAGGAGAATACGCCTATGGATATCTCAAGGCAGAACGCGGAGTACATAGATTGGTGCGTATATCTCCTTTTGATGCCAATAAACGTAGACACACCTCTTTCGCTTCTGTGGATGTTATTCCTGAAATTCAAGATAATATAGACGTTAAGGTAGAAGATAAGGATTTGATTATTGAGACATACCGTTCTTCTGGCCCGGGTGGACAGCATATGCAGAAAACTGATTCCGCAGTAAGGATTACGCATAGGCCCACAGGCATAGTAGTACAGTGTCAGAACGAACGTTCTCAATATCAGAATAGACAGACCGCACTTAAGGTATTGAAAGCAAGACTCTATGAATTAGAGAGAAGAAGGCAGGAAGAGAAATTACTTAAACACTATGGAGCAGAAAAGAAAAAGATTGAATGGGGTAGCCAAATTCGCTCTTACATTATGCATCCTTACAATCTGGTAAAGGATCATCGCACAGGATACGAAACCGGTGATGTAAACTATGTTATGGATGGCGGGATAGATAAGTTTATTGAGGCATACCTAAGGAGCTTAAAGACCAAAGCATAAAACTTAAGATGGCTGTTTTGTATTTTATCCTGAGATATGTTGAGTATGATTAAAAATATAATCTTAAGACAGAAACAGAATCTTATAAAGAGAAGATACCCTGGAGTAAACATTACTTTACATCCAGATATGCCGCAGTCTTCTATATATAAAATGGTAGAACTGGCTAGAATAGTCAATCAGGTGAATTCCTTAGAACCTAAGATAAGTATTATGTCTAATAGGCAATTACAAGAAAAAACCCAAGAATTCAAAGAGCACATATTGAAAAAAGAGAGAGAGTATAGTTCTCAGATAAGAGAACTTAAAGATCTGCTAGTCTCGGTAGCTATGCCTGAAGAGAGAGACAGAATAAAAGAAAGATTAAAACTCACCCGCAATAAAGTATTTGAGGAGATTCTGCCAGAGGCATTTGCAGTGGTGCGTGAAGCTGCCAAGCGCACTATCGGTTTGAGGCATTTTGATGTACAGATTGCCGGAGGCATAGTTTTACACGAAGGTAAAATTGCCGAGATGGCTACCGGTGAAGGAAAGACCTTAGTGGCAACCCTACCAGCCTATCTGAATGCCCTATTAGGTTATGGTGTACATATTGTTACAGTAAATGACTACCTTGCCCGTAGAGATCGAGAATGGATGGGGCCTATATATGAATTTTTAGGTCTTAGCGTAGGAGTGATACAACACCAGATGTCTGATGAGGAAAGAAGACGCGCTTATGCCTGTGATATAACTTACGGTACCAACAATGAATTTGGGTTTGACTATCTGCGCGATAATATGAAGTACAATCTGCAAGATTTGGTACAGAGGCCTTTCTATTATGCTATTGTGGACGAGGTGGATTCTATACTGATAGATGAGGCACGCACACCTTTGATTATCTCTGGTCCAGCCGAGGAATCAACCGAGAAATACTATACTGTAGATAGGATTATTCCTCATCTAAAGGGAAGGGTAATTTTAGAGAAGGACGAAATTGAAGCAAAATATAAAGGTCAAGATATCTCGCGCGGTTTTGATTACATTGTGGATGAAAAGGCGCACACTGCATATCTCACTGAACAAGGAGAGGCAAAGGTTTGCTCTCTGCTTAACATCTATAGTCTCCATGACTTAGATACCATGGAGTGGCGTCATCATATCATCCAGGCGCTTTATGCACACAATCTTTACAAAAAGGATGTGGATTATGTGGTAAAGGATGGTCAGGTGGTCATTGTAGATGAATTTACCGGTCGGCTTATGCCAGGTAGACGTTGGTCAGATGGACTACATCAGGCAATAGAGGCTAAGGAGGGTCTTAAGATAGAGCGCGAGAATCAAACGTTGGCTACCATAACCTTTCAGAATTATTTTCGTATGTATGAAAAATTGGCAGGTATGACCGGCACTGCCTTTACTGAAGCCAATGAATTTAAGGCTATATACAAATTGGATGTGGTGGTTATACCTACTAACAGACCATTGATTCGCACAAATTACCCTGACCGTATCTATAAAACCGAGAAAGAGAAATTTAGCGCTGTAGTAGAGGAAATTGTAGAGTTGTATAATTTGGGACGGCCAGTATTGGTGGGAACCGTATCTATAGAGAAATCTGAAAGATTATCAGAGATGCTTAAAAAACGCGGTATACCCCATCAGGTACTCAATGCCAAATATCACGAGATGGAAGCCCAAATCGTTGCTCAGGCAGGCAGATACAGGGCAGTAACCATTGCCACCAATATGGCTGGTCGGGGAACCGATATCCTGTTAG
>JAMWDE010000163.1 GCA_023818905.1 Candidatus Omnitrophota bacterium
GAGAGTATTGTTTTTAATTCAGGTGTTACAGATAAGGAGATTGAGGAATTCATCAGGTTTATTCTGTTTGATAGAGAGAAAGCAAAGGGTTCTTCTGATATAAATCAGATCTTTGCTGAAAGAGGTATCCAGCATATAAAGATAGACCTCTTTTCTTATGTAAAGATTAAAAAGGGGCAGGAGGCGGTTGTAACCTCAGAAAGGGTTTCTTTACTTAATAAATTAAAATCTAATATAAAAGATTTCTGTCTGGGTAAAATAAACGATCCTCATGATGTGCAGAGTATGGAAAATGAGCTATGCGGTTTGATAGGTACTGAGTTAAAGGAAACCAAAAGAGTAAACCCAACCCTTAAGGACATCTATAAAAAGTTTATCCTGCGTCGGGGTGGCGAGGCGGAACAGACAGAAGCATTAACGAAATTGAGGAGTGTGCTTTTAGAATTAGGTTGTCCTGTTGAAGATGTAGATAATTTTGTACATAAAATCAAAGGAGAGATTGCAAAAAGATTACAACCTAAAATCGCAAGACCCAAAGACCAGGACTTAGAAAAGATAAAAGGGGAGAATGAACAGTTATACAAAGAGATTAAGCAACTCAAAAAGGCCTTAGAAGATAGAAGCGCCGAATTGGAGCAACTTAGATTAAATTTAGAGATGCTCTCCGAAGAAAAAGAAAAGATAGACCGTATCATTCGCAATATGGCTGACGGTGTGGTAGTGGTTGATCCGCAGGGAACCATACTGATGGTAAATCCTACTGCCGAAAGTCTTTTAGGTGTAAGCATGAAGGATGTAGGTAAGTCTTTAAAAGAGGTAATCAAAGATGAGCATCTTTTATCTTTAGTCAAGGGTTTGGCTCCTAGCAAGGAAGGAGTAGTTGAGAAGGATATAGAATTATTTAGCCCTAATGAATCAACAAAAAAGGTACTGAGAGCCAGTTCTGCAGTGGTAGAAGACCATAATGGCAACACAGTAGGTATGGTTACGGTTTTAAACGATATCACTAAACAGAGGGAATTGGACCAACTCAAATCTAATTTTGTAGCAAGCGTCTCCCACGAACTACGCACTCCTTTAGTGGCTATGGAGAAATCCCTTTCTCTCATACTTGACAAGAGTACAGGTCCCATAAGTGAACAACAGCAACAGTTTCTCTCTATCGTTGAGCGTAATCTCAAAAGGCTCACCAATCTCATCAATGACTTACTAGATTTATCTAAATTAGAGGCAGGCAGGATGCAGATAAACCCCCAACCCACGGCCATCGAATCTGTTATCAATGAGTCTGTCCAAACACTCAAAACCTGGGCAGACACCAAATCCATTGAGATCCAGAGGAATATTCAGGATAATCTGCCCCAAATTAACTTAGACCCTAATAGAATCATCCAGGTTTTAAACAACCTCATCGGCAATTCTATAAAGTTCACTCCTGCCAACGGCAGGATAACGGTAAGCGCTTGCCTCAACAGCCAGAAAACGCATATTGAAGTAAGAGTCCAGGATACAGGTATAGGTATTCCCAAAGAGGCACTTTCCAAGGTATTTGATAAATTCTACCAGGTAGGAGAGAGGACTGCCTCTGACATCTCTGGAACAGGCATAGGTCTGGCGGTAGCTAAGGAGATTGTAGAATTACACGGCGGAAAAATCTGGGCAGAATCAGAGTATGGCCAGGGAGCGAAATTCACTTTTACCTTACCCTTAAATAGTAATCAAAATATAGGAGGCCAAGAGAATGGGTGAGCAGACTAACAGACCCATAAGGATCCTTCTGATTGACGATGAGGCAGATTTTACCCAACCCATGTCATTCTGGCTGAGGTCCAAGGGTTATTCTGTAGATGTCGCCTCAAATGGTCAAGATGCCTTAAAACTCATCAAGGAATCTTGTCCTGATATAGTATTTTTGGACCTGAATATGCCAGTGATGGATGGGGTGCAGACATTGAAGAAGATTAGGGGTATTATGCCTGAATTGCCGGTTATAATAGTCAGCGCCTACGCAGATGACCCCAGGATGGTCGAACTGGCTACCTATGGCATATCAGGTGTTTTTCACAAGAAGGGCGAAGATTTTCAGGGTAGCCTTACTCTGCTTGAGTCTGCTTTAAGAAGGCATAGAAGCCTTAGAAAGTAATTTTCTCCACCCAGAGATTACATCTTACCCATTTTATCTATTTTACCCAAATCTATTTTTCATTCAGTAACTTCATTAAATATAATAATTCATGTTGACAAATATAAAATTTATGGTATATAGTGTAATTACCAGAATTTTAAGAAATCTAAAAAGTTAAAATTATTTCTTTAGGGTTATCTTATAGAAATTGGCTATGTCAGCAAAACGCAATAAACGCAATAAACTAATTCCTGCCAAAGATATTATAACTAAGTACAACATCTCTTATCATACTATTAACCACTATACCGATTTTGGTTTATTACCTATCGCGCTTAAGAAAGGCAATGTCCGCTTTTATAATGCTACGCAGGTGAAACAGAGATTATCTAAGATAAGCAAATTGGCCAGCGAGGGTTATTCATTGCGTCTCATTCGCAAGAAACTGTTGGGGGTCTAATTAGTATATGAGACGGTACGCCAAAATAGTGGCAATTCTTTTGGTCTTTTTATTCAGCCTATCGCTAAAATCCTTATGCGAAGATTCTCCTGAAACAGAAGAGTTTGTGGGAGAATTTTCAGGTTTAGGCGTGAAAGTTCCTTTGGGCAATTATTATTTTGTTAAGGCGGCTATTATGATATTTGGTTCAAGGTGGAGCGCAACCCCTCAGACCGAACAAGAGTTAGAAGACCAGGTTTGGGAGCAGTTATTGCTCTCTTATGAGGCATTTCGCAGGAATATAACTGTTGAAGATAAAGATTTGCAAGAAGAGATTGATAAGATACTCAAAAATGAAAAGGTGGATTTT
>JAMWDE010000164.1 GCA_023818905.1 Candidatus Omnitrophota bacterium
AAGAAGTCTCTTCATTTTCTTAGCTCATATATGAGTAGATACTGATGGACTATTTTTAAATGGTCTCCCCAATCTAGGAGAGATGAACTTGCCCTATCTTGAGTGACAACTACTATCTCCTTGAGCCATAAATTATCATTTGTCAATTCATCTACCAATCTTTTAGCAAGAGGCTCTACATATCTATCCTTTCTTATATCCTGTGTTTGGATTACTATAAATCCACTACTGGTTATTGTAGATATCTGCCGATTTACAATTTCTTTTACTTTCTGCAGGTACAAATCAATGTTTAAATGAAGGGAATTCTTATCTAAAAACGGCGATTTGATAAAAAGCAATGCTTTATTCTTTTCCCTTTCATTATCAAAAAAAGGTATTTTATCTTTAGAATGAGTAATAAGGCTAATAATCGAATATCCATCACCATTTGAATATCTATCAATCACATTTCTATTTAAGTGTTTTTCAAAATCCTTCTCGGGTAAGATCCATACTGTTGTAGTCTCAAGTTTATCTAATTTTATCTTTAGCAGTGGTTTCTCTAATGAAGGAATTAACAAACCATAATCTATAGTTCTTTCTCTTCCACTCACAGGAACAGATATTGCAGGTTTCTCAAAAATTGGCAAATATTCATGAGCCAAAAGAAGAAAATTATACTTTATGCTATTGGCATACCAAAAACCTGTAGTTTTACAGTTATGTTGCCGTTTAATGACAAGTTCTCTCAATTGAAAGCCTGCATTCAAATAAACATTTATAAGTTTGAAGCCCAAAGGAATTACATGTTTTTTACTTCGCATGTCTCCTATCAAAATGGCACATTGCCTACCCGGCTTCAGTACTCTAAAACTTTCTCTGGCCACCTTTGACATTTCTTTTATGAACATATCGATATCAAAAAATGATAGATCGCCTTCCTTAGAGTCGGTATAATGAATGATGTTTGCATAAGGAGGGTGGGCACAGATTAAATCTATAGAATTATCTTCTATAAATAATAAATCTCTGGCATCACCAACCATAAGTTTTGGTTCATAAATCTCCAAATGGCTTTTTTGATTTTGACTAGTAAGGGTTAACTCTTGTGATTGCATGTTAAAATCTACATTCTTCTTCGCCAGTTCAATGGCTTTATCGTTTATATCAAGAGCGATACACCTTCTTCTTAAAAGTTTAGATTCCACAGCAGTCGTTCCCGCACCACAGAAATAGTCTAAAACTAACTCGCCTGGTTTTGAGTATTTGAGGATCACATTTCTGGGAATATAAGGGGACCAATTGCCCCTATATTCGCCACTATGAGTTGCCCAATTGCCTCTTTGTTTAAAACTCCAAACTGTAGTTTTTTCTTCTTTAAAATCTTTTGGATGAAGCCTTCTTATTTTTTTAGAAACTTTCAAAGTGCTGATATTGAGTCCTTGTGTTTTAGTAATAAGTCGCTCGATATATCTAAATGTAACTGCGTATTTCTGACCAATCTCTAAATCAGAAATTCCTTTTACCTTTTCCTGTAAAATCGCCTCTTGAAGGTCTTTCTCGGTTTTGAAATTTACCTTTTGATTGCCCATTATGTCTTAATATTTTTTATTAAGCCGCCCTTCCTCCAATCTACCCACCGAAACGAAAGGCAAAGTCTCCTACGAGACGACTGATTTAAATGGGCGGTAGAGGACTCGAACCCCTGACCTTGTGAATGTAAGTCACACGTTCTAACCAACTGAACTAACCGCCCATAAATGCATTCCTATTATAAATAAAGATGCGGATTTGTCAATCAATGACTTCTCACTATTTCTTTTATCCGCATCAGACGTATAAGATTCCCCCGCTCAAGTTCGTTCAGTTTTTGGGTAATAAAACGTATGGTCTGACTGATAGAAGGTATAAGTATATACTCTAAGGCATTTACCCTGCGGCGGGTGCGCTCAATTTCATAAGAAACGATCTCTAATGCTTTAAGTAGTTGCGCCAACTTCAACAGAGATTGGATATATTCTCCTGCCTTGGCAATCGCTAAATCCAATTGCGCTGAGGTAGTAAAAAAATCATATTGCTTATCAAGATAGATCTCCTTAAGAATAAACATGACGATCTTGATATTCATAATTCTCTGTGTTGCAACACCAACAGTGATATGCGATCTTACTCCTAAAAGTGAACGCTGAAACTCCTCCTTAGAGTTGGTTATCCGACAATAGAGTAAATTCTCTAACATCTTTTGAGTTTTAAGATAAAAATCTTCTTTGACATCCTCTACCTCTTTAAGCAGGACCAAAAATCTGCGTAGCAACTCCTCTAATTTATCCTCAAGCAGTTTATGGCCACGTTGGGCAAGCATAAGGCGCCGGCGCAGTCGCAATAGCTCCATCCTATTTGGGTTGACATGTAGAATCATATTTAATTTATTAGTCTTTAAGTTTGTAGACTCACTAGCCCAACGAGATGTATGAACCAAGGAACCTATGTTTATAGGTTATAATATCTGTCTAAGTACTGCTGGCGTACGCGTTTAAGCTCAACCTTGGGAATCATACGCAATAATTGCCAACCTATATCTAAGGTCTGAATTATAGAGCGTTCTTCTGTTTCAGTCTGCTGTACAAATTTGTTCTCAAATTCGTCAGCAAAATTTAGATACAACCTATCTAAATCTGAAAGGGCTGCCTCACCTAATATAATCACCAGTTCCCGCGCCTCCTTTCCTTTGGCATAGCAAGCAAACAGTTGATTTAAAATATCGGGATGGTCCTCTCTGGTCTTACCCACACCAATGCCTTTATCTTTTAACCGGGATAGACTCGGCAACACATCTACTGGTGGATAGATACCCTTGCGATGGAGTTCACGGGAAAGGATAATCTGACCCTCAGTGATATATCCGGTGAGGTCTGGTATAGGATGAGTCTTGTCATCCTCGG
>JAMWDE010000165.1 GCA_023818905.1 Candidatus Omnitrophota bacterium
TTTGGAGTAATTGTTCGGGTTGTTGAGAGAGTAATTTCTCTCTCAAATTAGACCAATCCTGCATTACCTGTCGCACAACATCTTTAATGTTATCCATCTATTCTAACAACATAGGTAACACCAAATAGATATAACCATCCACACGGATAACACCCGGCTTATCACTGCCTGTAATTTCAAACACAATATCTTCCTCTTCAAGATTCTTTAATACATCTATAAGATAATTGGGATTGAAACCAACCACCATCTCTTTGCCTTTATATTCCACTAATACCTCCTCACGAGATTCACCAATATCGGGCGTGGATTTAGAAACCACCATCTTGTCTTTAAAAACCTCTAACTTAACCGCTTGATAGTCAGGAGTAGTCAGAAGCGCTGCCCTTTTTAATGCTAATAAAAAATCTTCCCGTTTGGTTTTTAATTTATTTTCTGGTATATTTGCAAGTGTGTGAGAGATAACCTGATGATAATCAGGAAATTCCCCCTCGATGAGTCGTGAAATAATTACTATATTACCCAAATCAAAGAGTATTTGATTGTTGCCCAAAACAATGGATAATTCTAATTCTTCTTTCAGATTACGACTTAATTCCTGAATAGTCTTATTAGGGACAATAACTTTAAAATCTTTATGTATATCTTGTTTTAGTTTTTTTTCTATAATTGCTAATCGTTTACTATCAGTAGCCACTAAATTTAATTGGTTATTTTTTATTTCAAAGAGTATACCATTTAAGATATACCTAGTCTCATCGTAACAAACTGCAAAGGAGACCAATTTTAACATCTGTTTTAAATTAGCCTGTTCTAACTTAATAATCTCTTTATCCTTAAACTCGGGTAATGTAGGGTACTCCTCGCGCCCCAAACCTATAATTTTAAATTCACAGTTTTTAACCTCAATCACTACAAGATTATTCTTTTTGGTAGTTATAACAACATCTTCGTCAGGTAATTCTTTAATTATTTCTCCAAATTTTTTAGCAGGCACAGTTATCGCACCTGTTTCTTGAATATCCACAGGAATTACACAACTAATACCAACATCTAAATCTGTTGCAGTCAATTTTAAATTACTACCTTGAGTTTCAATTAGTATATGTGAGAGAATGGGTAAGGTTGTTTTAGATGTAATTATATTCTGTACTGTTAGGATGCCATTTAATAAGGTATCTTTATTACTCCTAATTTTCATTTCCTCTCCTTTTATATACTTATTTTATATGATTTATAAATCATAATAGAATTAGTGATTTTATTTTTGTTAAAAACTATTTAAACCTTATGAAATATGAATTTATATAAAAATAAATCTATAATATATCTTGAATTTATTGTTTAATAACCTGAATAATCCTTTCAATAGTATCCTTTAGTTGTGGGTTTTGGATTAACTCCTCCTTTATTTTATTATAAGAGTGTAATACTGTTGTGTGGTCTTTACCTCCAAAATGATGCCCTATCTCAGGTAGTGATAGATCAGTTAACTCCCTGCTTAAATACATTGCTACTTGTCTGGGTATAATTATATTTTTGGTGCGCCTTTTAGTTTTTAACTCTTGTAGAGATATTCCAAACTCTTCTGCTACACAATGTTGGATAAAATCTACTGTAATTAATTTCTTGGGTTCTTTTAAAAGGTCTTTTAGAAACTCTTGCGCTGTTTTTAAAGTGATAGGTTTTTCTTCTAAAAGGGAATAAGCGATAATACGAATTAAAGCTCCCTCTAATTCTCTAATATTTGTTTTGATAAGTTGGGCGATAAAAAATACCACCTCATCAGGTACATTCACAGGTTCCCTCTCTATCTTCTTTTTTAATATAGCGACGCGGGTTTCAAAATCAGGTGGTTGTATATCGGTGGCTAACCCCCAACTAAATCGTGAAACAAGCCTTTCTTGTAAATTGGATATTTCTTTGGGGGGGCGGTCCGAAGAGATAATAATCTGCTTGTGCGCATCATACAGAGTATTGAATGTATGAAAAAACTCTTCTTGGGTGGATTCTTTACCTGCAATGAAGTGTATATCATCAATCACCAAGACATCTACATTGCGGTATTTTTGCCTGAAATTATTAGTAGAGTGATGTTGTATAGCATCAATTAACTCATTGGTGAATCTTTCAGAAGTCAGATAACAAACCTTCATATTAGAAGCAACCCTATTCTTTATATGATGACAGATAGCCTGGATAAGATGGGTTTTACCCAACCCCACCCCTCCATAGATAAATAAAGGATTATACACCTTACCCGGAGATTCTGCTACAGCTAAAGAGTAAGCATGGGCATGACGATTAGAAGGACCTACTACAAAATTTTCAAAGGTATAACGCGAATTTAAAGCTAGGCCCAGAACCTGTTCTGAGAATCGAGAGAGATTATGTTCTGTTTTTCCAACTACATCGCTATTTTGAGGGGTGACCACAAAATTTACTGTTATATCTCTTTGGATAAGTGTTTTTATGGCCTCTTGAATGAGATTTTTGTAGTGCTGTTCTACCCAATCTTTAAAGAATGCATCTGGCGCTTCCAAGGATAAGACATCTCCATCCTCATCTTTGAGATTAGGTTTTAAGGGCAAGATCCAACTATTAAAAGACCCTTCTGGTAAGGTTTTTTTTAATGCCTCTTTAGTGTTATCCCAAATTTTCTGAATGTCCATAGTTTTTACAAAATCCACAATTTATTCACAAAGTGGATAACTCTGTGGAAAACAAAAATAACTAACATTTATTGTATCATAAAGGTAATAAAATTTCAATAAAATCTTGGTGAGATGTTGTTGCAACATAAAAATGTCATCTTTTTTGCAAAATAGAAATGTCACCTTTTAAGAATTCTTTTAAAGAATTTTCTTTTTGGTTTTTAAAGCTCCCTATCTTTTTAAATCTTAGCTTTCTTCC
>JAMWDE010000166.1 GCA_023818905.1 Candidatus Omnitrophota bacterium
CAACCCTAACCCAAACTTCTCTTGAACGCGGACCATCTCCCTCGCAGAAATATATGCCTTGCCACCTGCCTAAAGCCAAAACCCCCTCCTCTATAAAAATTACCAAGGAAGAACCAAATAGGGAAGACTTTATGTGGCCTGCAGCGTTGCCCTCAGCATGTGCATAATCTGCCCCTTCAGGAATCAGATTACTCAAAGTAGATACGATATCCTTTCTTACTGAAGAATCCGCATTCTCGTTTATTGTGAGTCCTGCTGTGGTATGGGGACAAAAGACAAAACAGATGCCTCTTTTGATCCCCGTTCTATATATTATACGTTGAACCGTATCGGTTATCTCAATCAATTCAGTCCGCCTGTTTGTCTTTAGACTTATCTTCTCCATCCCCTGTAGATTTCCTCTTTATAATCTCTTTATGATATCGCTGCAATGAGTTAACCTGTATATCTTTCTTTAATAACATCTCAATCCCATTCACTGTAGCCTGGGCTCCTGAGATAGTGGTAGTATATGGGATATTATAAAGGACTACCTGAGAACGTATCTTTATCTCATCCTGACGAGGCACCCTTCCGGAAGGTGTGTTTATCACCCACTGAATTTTGCCATCCTTCATCAAATCCAAGATATTTGGCCTTCCTTCTGCTAATTTGGGCAAAACCTTAACTGGGATGCCGTTCTTTTCTAATGTTGTAGCAGTCCCAGAGGTAGCGTAAATACAAAACCCCAAGTCATAGAGTTTCTTGGCAATGAAAACCACTGCGCGTTTATCCTTGTCCCTCACAGATATAAACACATTGCCTTTGGTGGGTATCTTCTGACCTGCTGCAATCTGGCTTTTGATGTAAGCCATGCCAAAATCATAGTCAATTCCCATAACCTCTCCAGTGGACTTCATCTCTGGACCCAAAATTACATCCACTCCAGGAAAACGATTGAAGGGAAATACTGATTCTTTAACTGCGGTATAAGGAGGAATTACCTCTTGGGTAAAACCTAAATCTTTGAGTTTCTTACCCAACATTACCTTAGTGGCTAATTTTGCCAAAGGCACACCAATGGCCTTTGAAACAAAGGGAATAGTTCGACTTGCCCGAGGATTTACCTCCAAAACATAAACCTTGTTATCCTTTACTGCATACTGCACATTCATCAAGCCTACTACATTTAGCTCTTTTGCCAACTTATAGGTCGCCTGTCTTATACTATCCAGTATATCCTTAGATAAGGAAAAACTGGGTAGCGCCATAGCCGAATCTCCAGAATGTATTCCTGCTTCTTCAATGTGTTCCATAATCCCACCGATAACAAAGATTTGGCCATCACCGATAAGGTCTACATCTACCTCAATAGCATCCTCTAAAAATTTATCAATGAGTATGGGATGCTCTCCTGAAACTTGGGTTGCCTCAGCAATAAACTTCTCTAAAGTCTGCTCATCATAGACAATCTCCATTGCCCTACCGCCTAAAACATAGGAAGGTCTCACCAAAACTGGATAACCAGTCTTCTGGGCTATCTCCTTTGCCTCTTGAAAGGTAAAGGCAGTGCCGCTATCTGCCTGCAACAGCCCCAATTTATTGAGCATCTGACTGAAGCGTCTTCTGTCTTCTGCGATATCAATATTCTCGGCACTGGTGCCTAAGATATTTACTCCTGCCTTACGTAAGGCAAGGGCCAAATTCAAAGGAGTCTGACCACCAAACTGCACAATCACACCTAAAGGTCTCTCCACATCAATTATATTCAAGACATCCTCTACAGTCACCGGTTCAAAGTATAGCCTATCCGAGGTATCGTAATCTGTAGATACTGTTTCAGGGTTACAGTTAACCATGATACTCTCAATGCCCTCCTCTTTTAAGGCATAGGCAGCATGGCAACAACAGTAATCGAATTCAATACCCTGACCAATACGATTTGGTCCACCTCCTAAGATAACTACCTTTTTATTCTTGGTAGAACGGGATTCATCCTTGGTTTCATAAGTAGAATAGAAATAGGGTCTCTCTGCCTCAAATTCACCTGCACAGGTATCCACTAATTTATATACTGCTATTATATTATTTTTCTTACGATACTGTCGTACTGCCTCCTCCGTAGAGTTTAAAAGATGGGCTAGCTGTCTATCTGAAAAACCGTCCTGTTTGGCTTTTTTAAGCAGTTCTACAGGTATATCCAATTCATCGCTTGGTCTTTGGTTTCTAAACCGCCTTAGCTCTTCTTCCATTTCAACTAACTGTTCCATCTGATCAATAAACCAACGGTCTATCTTGGACAGTTGATATATCTCATCTACTCCTAAACCAGCTTTCAGCCCATACCGTATATAAAAGAGCCTTTCATCATTGGGAATACGAATCTTATCTCGAATAAGCTGTAATAGGTCATTGTGCGCAGCCTTTAACATCTCATCACTAATGAGATCCTTTCCGTCTGCTCCAAAACCAAAACGTCCTATCTCAATAGAACGAATCCCCTTCTGTAAGGACTCCTTAAAATTCCTCCCGATAGACATTGCTTCACCTACTGCCTTCATTGAGGTATTGATAACCCGTTCTGCGGTGGGAAACTTCTCAAAGGTGAATCTGCAAATCTTAAAAACACAGTAATCTACAGTGGGTTCAAAGAATGAGGTGGTCTTACCAGTAATCTGATTGATTACCTCAGGTAGGGTCAACCCTACTGCCAATTTTGTAGCCACACGTGCGATAGGAAATCCTGTTGCTTTGGAAGCCAATGCCGATGAACGCGAAAGCCGAGGATTTACTTCAATAATTACAATATAGCTTTTATCCCTTGCTATTATATCAATCTCACCAATAGGTGTGCGGAAATTTTTCTCAAGAATTTTATAACCTTTTCTCAAAAGATATTCAATCGCTATTTTCTCTCCCTCTTTGCCGG
>JAMWDE010000167.1 GCA_023818905.1 Candidatus Omnitrophota bacterium
TCTCCTCAGTTCCTTCTCTAATTCTATGAGTCTGCCATACTTAATCTCTGCTACCTTATCTAAATTGCCCACCTTTTCTGCAGCATTGGCTTCGTTTCTTAGGTTTTCTATGGTTTGCTTTATCTCCTGTATTCTCAGAATAGCGGATTTTTCTTTTTCCCATTGCTCTTTCTTTTCCTGTAACTTTCTCTTAAAATTAATTAATTCCTCATCAATCCTTTTGAGCCTCTCTTGCGATGATTCATCCTTCTCTTTCTTTAATGCCTGTTTTTCTATTTCAAGTTGAATAATCTTTCTCTGAATTGCATCTATTGGCTGAGGCATACTATCTATCTCAATCCTCAGGCGAGAGGCTGCCTCATCAATCAAATCCACTGCCTTATCCGGTAACTTCCGCTCAGTTATGTAACGTTGAGAAAGTGTAGCTGCAGCTAAAATAGCAGAATCCTTGATACGCACTCCATGGTGTACTTCATATTTCTCTTTTATACCCCTTAGTATAGCTATGGTATCTTCCACTGAGGGTTCATCTACAAAAATAGGCTGAAACCGTCTCTCTAAGGCGCTATCCTTTTCAATGTAGTTGCGATATTCATCTAAGGTGGTGGCGCCGATACAGCGTAGTTGCCCTCGTGCAAGCATTGGCTTTAACATATTGGAGGCATCAATTGCCCCTTCTGCTCTACCTGCTCCCACGATGGTGTGTAGTTCATCTATAAAAAGGAGGATCTCACCGTTTCTGGCCTGAATTTCTTTTAAAACTGCCTTAAGCCTATTCTCAAACTCACCCCGGAATTTCGTACCGGCAATAAGACTACCTAAGTCTAAGGTAATGATTCTCTTATCCTTCAACCCCTCAGGCACATCGCCAGAGGCAATCCGCTGCGCCAGGCCTTCTACAATGGCAGTTTTACCTACACCAGCCTCACCGATTAAGACCGGATTATTCTTGGTACGGCGGGATAAAACCTGCATCAGTCGTCTGATTTCTCTGTCACGGCCAATAACTGGGTCGAGTTTCATTCTAAATGCCAAATCTGTTAAATCTACTCCATACTTGTTTAGGGCATCAAATTTATCTTCAGGGGTCTCATCGGTAATGCGTTGATTACCCCGTAACTGAGCTAAAACAGAAAGAATTCTTTCCTTATCGATATTGCGCCTCTTTAACTCCTGCGTAACCGGCGAATCTCCATCTAACAATAAAGCCAAAAGTATATGCTCTGCTGAGATAAAATCATCCTTTAAAAATTCCGCCTCTTTTTGGGCATTCAAAAATAATGTGTTCATTCTGGAAGATAAATAGGTTGAGGTGCCATTACCTGTTACAGATGGCTTTTTATTAAAATCCTCCTCAATGATTTTGAGGAGCAAAGACACAGGTATGCCTAATTTATCCAGAATTGTTGCTAAGATACCATCTTCTTGTTTGAGTAAAACATAAAACAGATGCTCTGGCTCAATCTTTTGATGTCCGGATTCAGTGGCAAAATCAATTGAGTCCTGAAGTGCTTCTTTTAGTTTCAAAGTTAACTTATCTAATCTCATCTTGGCTCCTTGTATTTTAAACCTACCAGGAAGGTTGGCGAGGCTAAATTTTACTTAACCTCTACCTTAATCTGTTTAGGCTTTGCCTCTTCGGCTTTAGCAATGGTTATATCCAAAACTCCATCTTTATAATTGGCCTTTATATTAGATGTGTCAGCATAGGGAGGTAATCTTAGGCTTCTTTCAAATGAACCATAGAATCTCTCTACGCGATGATAGTTTTTATCTTTAGTCTCTTGCTCCTTCTGTCTCTGGCCTTTTATGGTGAGGATATCACCACTTATAGAGATATCAATATCTGACTGCTTAACTCCTGGCAGGTCTAACTTGATATTGATATTCTCTTTGTCTTCAGAGACATCCAGAGAAGGAGACCATACCGCTTCTTTGGAGATTCTCTCAGGCAGACTCTCAAAGGTAGTCTCAAAGAAACGGTCAAACTCTCTGTGGAGATCCAACAGTTCTTTAAAAGGGTCCCATTCTCTACCTCTCCATTTAATTAGTGCCATACCCAACACCTCCTTTCTTTTAGCCTCCTACCTTCCTGGTAAGTTATTAGCAAGCTTATTATAAGAGTGCTAATAAAAACTTAAAAAATTTTATGTCTTGGTTTCTATCTCTAAAATCATCTTTACTCCTTTTATGTTTACGCCTTTCTCCTCCATCAGATAATGAACGTACTCTAATTTTCTTATGTCACGTAAGGAGTAGAGTCGGCTTTTCTTGCCGATTCTTTTGGGGCAAACAATACCTGCTTTATCTAACTGCCTCAAAGTCCAAACCGGCAAACCCACTAATTTACTAACCACACTAATTACGTATACCGGTTCATCCTGACTAATCTGAATGTCAAATAGAGGCATTATCCTTACTCCTTTTTCTTTAATCTCACAAAAGAGTATAACATAAAATAATAAATTTGTCAAGTAAAAATAATAAAAATTTTTAGATAATCTAATAGATTCTCTAACTTATTTATTTACAGCTAGTTGTGAGATGAATATTGGGTAGGTTAAAGATCTTTTCTGCACGGCTATGAGCTATTTTACAAAAATATTCCACCACAGCATCCAATTTACCTGTCTCCAGATAGGCATGGGCAGGGCAGCATCTACATAAATTAAACAAGGCGCATCTGTGGCAGTTGTCTAAAAATTCTTTATCTTTAGAACGCATATCCCTTACCTTAAAAACAAAATTCTCCCAGGCATCCTTTAGACTCCCTTTTCTTAAATCATAAATACAATCCGGATGACCAAGAGATGAACAGAGCCGGAAAAATCCATCATAGCCTACAGTAAAACTTCCTAATCCTGCGCCACAGTGAAAGATATGGTTACAACCTATCTG
>JAMWDE010000168.1:0-1257 GCA_023818905.1 Candidatus Omnitrophota bacterium
ATTAGTTTTGGAGACAAGAAAAATCAAATTCTATTCTTTAGCTCATATACTGCTTGCTTGAATAACTTACCCCTCTGCTCATAATCAGTGAACATATCAAAGCTTGAGCACATAGGGGAAAACAAAACGCAATCTCCCGGGTTAGCTTTATAAAAAGCAAATTTGACTGCCTCTTGAAGGGTATCAGCTTCCTTTATGGTTAATGCGCCTTTTAGCGCAGAATATATCTTACCTTTTGCTTCTCCAATCAAGATGAGGTATCTTACTTTCTTACGTGCCAAATCCAGTATAGCCTGATAGTCACTTCCTTTATCTCTTCCTCCTGCAATCAAAATCACAGGGCGAGATATGTTGCTTAAAGCCCATATGGTTGAATCTACTGTGGTTGCTTTGGAATCATTGATAAAACTAACATTATCTATCTCTGCCACAAATTCCAATCTATGTTCAATGCCTTTAAACTCTCTAAATACCCTTAAACATACCTCCCTATCCACGCCTATTATTAAACTTACAGCCAGAACCGCTGCCTGATTAGGATTGAGCTGTCCGTCTTCAGAAAAGTATACTACTTTGGCTTTTATCTGATCTTTTAACCTTCTCAACGTAGGGTCAGAATAGTTTAAAACTACATAATCTGAGTCATCCTGATTCATAAATATGCGCTTCTTTGCTTCCAGATAATCCTGCATAGTCCTATACCTATCAAGGTGGTTCTGACTGAAATTAAGGATTACTGATATCTTGGGCTTAAAATCTCTGGTAGTCTCAAGTTGAAATGAGCTCACCTCCAAACACACAAAGTCTCCTTGCTCCATCGCATCCACCTTAGCGCAAAATGGTTCTCCGATGTTGCCGCACAGAAAAGCCTTCTTACCCGCTGCCTCCAAAACCTTGCTGATAAGAGTAGTGACCGTGGTCTTGCCATTTGAGCCGGTGACTGCAATTACAGTAGCAGGGCAAAGAAGCCAACCTACCTCTATCTCGCTTAAGAGGGGGATACGCAACTGCTCAGCCCAAACCAAAGGCAAGGCACTCAGAGGAACACCCGGAGAAACAATCACCATATCTCTTCCTCTAATGAACTCCTCTGAATGTCTGCCCAATTCAATACTTATATTATCTAAGTCTAATTTAGAGGCATTCTGACGAATCATCTGATTATCTTGATGCTCAGTTACGCTTACCTTGGCACCTAATTTAGACAAAAGCTGAGCACAGGCTACACCTGAGCGTGCCAAGCCTACTATAGTGATC
>JAMWDE010000168.1:1267-2896 GCA_023818905.1 Candidatus Omnitrophota bacterium
TGTATTTATCATCATTTATCTTATTTTCAACGTAACCAATGTAAAAAGCGCTAAAAGACTAGCTATGATCCAAAATCTTACAATCACCTTGCTTTCTGGCCAACCCATAAATTGAAAGTGATGATGCAGGGGAGCAATCTTGAATATCCGTCTCTTAGTGAAACGAAAAGAAATAACTTGTAATATTACAGACAATGCCTCTAACACAAATATACCTCCTACGATAATCAAGAGTAACTCTTTCTTTATCAGTATTGCCACAGTGCCAAGTGCTCCTCCCAAGGCTAAAGAACCCACATCTCCCATAAATATAGAGGCAGGATAACAGTTAAACCACAAAAAACCCAAACCTGCCCCTAAGATACTGGCGCAGAATATACTCAACTCACCGCTGCCTCTAATGTATGGTATAAGAAGATAATTACTAAATTTTATATTTCCGCTAACGTAACTTAAGACACTAAAAGCCAAAGCCACCATAACCACTATGCCTATCGCCAGACCATCCAGGCCATCTGTAAGATTTACAGCGTTAGAGGAACCCGTGATCACTAAAATCACAAAGAGTATATAGAATACGCCTAACTCTATAGATACGTCTTTTAGAAAAGGGATATCCAATCTCGTAGTATTTTGGGGGTCTAAAGAAAGGATTATGCCTAACAACAAACCCAAGATAATCTGGCTGGTCAACTTTGCAGTCGCAGTAAGACCTTTTGATTTCTTCCTTACCTGCTTTAGATAATCATCGACAAGCCCGGTTAGAGCCAGCCAAAAGGTAGAAAATACCGCCAGAATAATCTGCCGATTAAAAAGGTCTGCCCAAAGCAGGGTTGAACAGATTATTGCCGTGATTATCAGTATTCCGCCCATCGTAGGCGTATCCTGTTTTTTGGAATGCAATTCGTATAATCTTGCACTGTCTTCCCTTCTTATATTCTCACCGATCTTAAGCCTTTTGAGCAACCTTATCACGCCAGGACCTAAGAGGAGACTGATGGCAAAGGCAGTTATGGCTGCCATGGCGGCACGAAAGGTTATATAACGAAAGATATTAAAAAATGAGACAAATCTGTGTAAGGGATAAAGTAAATGATATAACATGGCTTATCTGAGTATCTCCTCCATCTTCATTAAGCGCGAACCCTTTGCTAGAACAATGTCTTCTGGTTGAGGATCTATCCTATTAAAAAGGATGTCCTTTGCTTCCTGGGTAGTTTTGCACACAAATACACTCTTGGAATCTAAACCATACTTTAAGGCAGAATCAGCAGTTAACTTTGAGAGTCTTCCTACGCAGATAAGTACATCGCAGACCCTAGCAATGTTCTTGCCTGCCTGAGAGTGGAATCTCTTTTCATATCTACCGAGTTCTAACATATCTGCCAATATCAGAATTCTTCTACCCAAAACATTAAATCTTTCCAGTGCCATCAATGCTTCTCTCAGAGAAACAGGATTTGCATTATAAGTATCATCGATAAACCTAACATCTCCCAATTTAATAAGTTGTAACCTGGATTTAGGAAAACAAAAACTTGATAACCTTTCGATTATGTCTCTGTAACTGATGCCAAAAACCCTTGCTACCGCTATTGCGGTTAAAGCATTATAGATATTGTAACGCCC
>JAMWDE010000169.1 GCA_023818905.1 Candidatus Omnitrophota bacterium
TGATAATGATGTAGTCTTCCATAGAAATTAAAATTATGAACCATTATTATTTGAGATAAAGCACAATAAGTATTTCAGTAAATCTAATTCATTACCAATGTAACGTTATAACACCAACATTACAGATTAAAATTATGTCAAAAAACCCCGCACCTTTAAAAAATTTCAAAACATTTACAGATTTCATCTGGATCTGATGTATCTAAAAAGGTGCGGGGTAGTAAACTTCGGATTTTATTTCTTTTTCTTCTTTCCACCCCTTTTCATCTTAGCACAAGCAACATCGCCTTGCTTATCAATAAAATAGAGGTAACCTTCTTTTCTTTTGATACCACATTTTTCTACCTTTTTAGGGCTACCTCCTTTCTGTTTACCTCTGGCCATCTTAGCGCATGAGACATCACCTTGCTTGTCCACGTAATAAAGATAGCCCTTCTGCCTTTTAATGCCCAACCTGACCAGTTTTTGCGCCATCTCTCAACTCACCTCCTCTCTCTTTTTTTTAACTATCATTAAATCTAAGTGCCTATCCTTATTGATTCCAAAATATCTCTTAAGGTTGCTACTGCTGAAAGAACAGCCAGGTAACTTGTCTTAGGATTATCCGGATGTACCGTATTCTCTGTACGAGTAACAATTCTGCCTGCTTCTGATTCTATCTCTATCTGATGTATATTTCTGGTTGTCTGGGGCGAAGCGATTATCCGCACAATAGTATTCTTCGAACCAATACCTGCCAAACTCAAGGTTGCAGCCACATTGATATTTTGCGGAAAAAATCTCATTGCAGATAAAGCATCTCCTTCAATTTTCTAATCTTATCTTACGTCTTAAAACATAAGGAACACCTATAAATGCCTTGGGAGGCTTTATAGTGGTTAAGATAACTTTATGTATTGTGCTATAACTGGATGCCTTTAGACCATCTATACCACAGATTGCGCCTGAAGGTATGAATACCTTTACCTTATGCTCATCTGCATATAACCTTAATTCCTGTTCATATCCGAGTATGCCGCCCACACTCATAATTAAAATATCTCTGCCTGAAATTAATGTTTTCTTGGCAATCTCCAAAGAAGATTCTGACTTGGTAGCTTCTACAACTAAATCTACCTTCCTTATCAATTCATCAATGCTCAATACTGCCAATTTGGGTAATTTTAATTCTGCAGATAATCTATATACCTTTTGCATATCTATATCATACAAGGCACAGAGTTTTGCCTTCTGAGTAAAATCTGAAGTAATAATCTTGGCCAAAGAAGAACCTATAGCGCCACATCCCACAATACCTATCTTAAGGAGTTTTTCCATATTTAGATCTTAGGTATAATTATTGTATTATCTATCAATCTGGTCTTACCTATATAAACCGCCAATGCCAAAAGCGCTCTACTCTTAATCTCTTCTATCGGCTTTAGATTATCTAAATCTACAATAGATATGTATTGAACCCTAGCACTCTTTTTCTGGGATATAAGATTTTGAATCTTAGCAATAATGGTCTTTGTATTGCGAATGCCATCGTCTACCATGCTTTTAGCCAAACACAACGCTTGATAAAGAACGGTTGCATCTTTTCGTTCCTCTTGGTTTAGATATTTATTTCTTGAACTCATCGCCAAACCATCTCTACAGCGTACTGTAGGCATAACCTTTATTCTGATAGATATATTTAAATCTTGCGACATCCTCTTTATTATTATTGCCTGCTGAGCATCCTTTTGGCCAAAATAAGCACAATCCGCCCCTACAATATTAAAGAGTTTGGTTACTACCGTAGCTACGCCCTTAAAGTGGCCAGGTCTAAACTTTCCACATAAAACATCACTTAATTCCTCTACAGTCACATAGGTTCTGTAACCTTTGGGATACATATCCTTTGCTTGAGGATAAAATATAATATCTACCCCCTCCTGTTTACATATCTTTGCATCCTGCTTTAAATTACGGGGGTATTTATGGAAATCTTCTTGTGGACCGAATTGGATAGGATTAACAAAGATGCTCACTACCACCTTATTGTTTTCCTTCCTTGCTTGGCGAATAAGACTGATGTGACCTTGATGCAGGGCTCCCATTGTAGGCACAAATCCTATGGTATAGCCGTATTTTTTCATTTCACGGGAAATCCTCTGCATCTGTTTTATATTACGAATAATCCTCATAGAATCTCCATTAACGGTTTAACTACAAACTCCCTCTCAAAAATCCGAGGATGCGGTACCTTAAGCTCCCTCCTGCTAATAACCTCATTGTTGTAAAACAGAATATCTAAATCAATCGTACGCGGACCAAAACGAACAGTCTGCTTTCTACCTAACTGCCTCTCAATAGACTTAAGTTTTCTAAGAAGTTTTAAGGCTGAAAGGTTAGTCTTAATCTTTAAGGCAGCGTTCAAAAATTTTCTCTGTCCGGAAGGACCGCCTACGGGTTTGGTCTCTATAATCTTAGATACCTTAAGCACCTTAGTATCTTTTAAGTTATTGAGTCTTTTAATGGCTAATCTTATATTTTTCTGTCTGTCACCCAAATTGGAACCTATGCCCAAATAACAGATAGCCATTATAGTATATCCTTCAGTCTTTCAACCGCTTCCCTTATTTTTTCCTTAGATACAGTAAGGGCTACACGGATGTATCCTTGCCCATACTTACCAAAGCCCACTCCTGGAGTAACTACTATATTTGCTTTATCTAAAAGTAATTTAGAAAATTTTATTGAATCTTTCATTTTAGGAGTCTTAAGCCAAGCATAGAATGTTGCCAGAGGAGGTTTTACTTGCCAACCCAATTTACAAAGACCTTGGATTAAGACATCGCGTCTTTCCTGGTAGAGCCTACACATATCCACCCTATGTTGTT
>JAMWDE010000170.1 GCA_023818905.1 Candidatus Omnitrophota bacterium
GCTTTGACCAGTGATATTACCTGTCTCGGTACTTACTACAGCCTTAAGCAAAGGAAATTTCTCTCCGATAAGTATTGATGCCTCTTGATTATTAATGGTCATAATGTGTGGTGCTGATAGAACATTGGCATCTCCTTTCGTCTCTAAAACTTTAATCAAAGACTCAAGTTTTGTTCCGGATATCTTCTGAAAAAAGAATTCTCCTATTTCTACCGCAGGAAGAGATTGTGCTCCAAATATCTTGGTATTTTTGCTATCCAAATCAATCATGGGTAGCTCTACAATTCTTTTAAATTCCTTTTGAGTTAGCTCACCTGAAGAATTGGTTGTTTCAATATAATAACTAGCGATATCTCTATGAGAGGTTAATGAGGTAGGACCATCTATGCCTGTGCCCCAGTTAACTCCGATTTCCTTCAGTTTATCATGATTAACCTCTACAAGCCTGGCTTCAATAAGAATCTGCTGTGGACTGATATCTATCTTTTGAATAACATCCCTAACTTTTTCTAAAACAGGTGGCACATCAGATACAATCAAAGTCTTGGAACGGGAAACCCTGCCTTCCATAACCCGTTTTCTCTTGCCCAACTCTCCACTGCCAAATTCCCAACCTGCCTGACCAGTTGTCTCTAATATAGTGACCTTTCCCCGACTAGATAGTTGAGGCTCTATTGCCTTCTTGGCATCCTGGGCATCTATATATTTAAGCTGGAATACTTCTGTAACTGTGGGTTGAATCTGAGCAAGCTCTGCCTCTTGTTTTTTCTGAGCAGTCAGCTTCTCAATCGGAGCCACCATAATAATATTGGCTTGCTTATCGTAGCCAAAACCGTGCATCTTAAGAATTGCATCTAGTGCCTTTTCCCAGGGAACATCCACCAATCTAATGGTAACATTGCCAATAACTTCAGGGGTGGTAACGATATTAATGCCTGTCTTATGAGAAATAATCTTTAAGACATTACGTATATCAGCGTCTTTAAAATCCAAAGTGACCCGCTCTGCCTTCTGAAGAAAGTCTGGCCCTGCAGGTGGCGTAACCTCTGCTACGGTTGATTCATTCTCTGTCTGCTGTTGAGAATCTTCAACAGTTGTTTGCTGTTGAGCAAAACCAATAGAGTAAAAGAGAATGCAAAGCAAACCTATAACAGCCAATCTTTTCACCTTTCCTCCTTTTTTAACTCTATTTCTTGTATCTGAGCCTCTTTTATAAGAACCAAGCTATCCTTCTTTATCTTAAGTACCTGATAATCACCTATACAATCTCCTACTTTCACTACAGAATCATTCACTATGGCATAAGAGAGTCCATGTTCATCGTAAACTATTCCATCTAACTTGACAGGTTTTTCTAATTTATCTTCCTCGCTATCTAAATTCAATAATCTTCCATCGGGACTCACCAAGGGGATAAATGGATTACGCCTATTGCCAGATTCGTATACAAACTCTGTTCCCTGCAGAAAAGAATTAATCTGAACAGAAAGCACTATAATAATTAAAGTTAAGATAATTCTAAATTTATTTTCTGACATAAGTCTTAATTATAACGCTTACCCTCTGGTTTAGATAATCTTGGGGATTAGGAGAAATTTTTAATTCATCTACCGTGATAAAATAAGACATATTCTCTAATTCACTAAAGAAACTCCCCAGAGAATGATAGTCGCAAAAAAGACTTAAAACAAAGTTTATTCCACCATATTTGGCTCCGCCTAAGTTTTCATCCTTTGTCCAGTTTGGTTTTGCCTCCATAATCTTAATTTTATATTTTCTGGCTACATCTGATATACTCTGCAAGAGCAGTTGTGTTTGCTCTTTTGAAATGAATCTTTTGGTTCTTGCAAGGACTTCTGGGTTTTTCCTTAATTCATTCATTGTAGCCACATCTCTGTTTAAATTATAAATATCTCTGCGCAACTTGGCAGCCTGGATACCTTTTGCCTTTATACTTCTGATCTGAGGATTAACAAAAAATATAAAATCCAATAAGAGCACAACAATAAAACCTGCTATAAATATAATCTTTTTCTTTTTATCGAAATGTATTTTATCTAGGCTTAATTTGCCCATCGGTAATCTACTCAGTGATAATCTATCTAAAAGATTTTTCATTTAAGAGTAGCAGTAAGTGTAAAATCTACAATATCGTAACCACCGATTTCCTTACGCTGTGTAGAAACCAAATCCAAATTAGAAAAATCCTTAAAAAATGTAGAATCATTTTTTAGGCTTTGCATAAACTTATTGATTAAACTTATCTCCTCTTTCTCTAAAGAGACAACAGAACACTTCAGATTAAAAACCTTCTTTGATACAGAAAGCTCATTAAACCATATACCGCCTGGTAAATGTTGACTTAATTTATTGAGTTTCTGCGCCCAGCTGATTCGTTGTTGAACCAGCTGCTGAATAAGTCTTGCATCAGCAGACATGATGGGATATTCTTTATTAAATTCTAACAGAGCTATCCTCTGCGGCTCAAGATTCTTCCATTTATTGTTAAGACTTCTTAACTGATAACTTATAATAACACTGAATACCAACAGAATTATATTGATGCTTATTAGCAGAATAACAAGTATAGGCAATAGGTGTATAAAGTAAGCGAAATCTATCCCCCAACCTTTTGTTTTTTTCTTTCTTAACTCTTCCGGTAAAAGATTTATCTCGATCATCTTTCTATTGGCGTAATGCCAACCCTACTGCCACAGCCAATTGAGCTGAGATATCTTTCAGTCTTTGTGTATCTATGCCTGTGGGAATAATTATCTTCCTAAAAGGATCCCAAGTCGTAACCTCCATACCTAAAAGACTGGCCAACTTAGCGCTTAACCCTTCAAACAGGCTGCTTCCTCCACTTA
>JAMWDE010000171.1 GCA_023818905.1 Candidatus Omnitrophota bacterium
TTATGCCTTTCCCTGGAGAGACATAATATACCATATTACAGTATATTCTATTCTTGCTGTACTTGTAATTCGTGCCATAACAAATACCTTTAAAAATATTAGACTGAAAATATTTATTAGTTTTATCTTTTGTTTGTTTTATGCATATATAGAGGAGTGGCATCAGTTATATGTACCCGGCAGGTCATTTTCTCTGTTTGATCTTTTTATTGATTCATTAGGTTTGCTTTTAGGACACAACTTATACCTATTATACCAATGGCTAAGATAAAACCTTTCTCTGCTCTTTTTTATAATCAAGAGAAGATAAAAGATATATCTAAAGTAGTCTGTCCTCCGTATGATGTGATAGATACTGCACAGCAGGAATTTTATCATACCCTAAGCCCTTATAACATAATTCATCTTATTCTGGGCAAGGATATAGCAGGGCAGGATAAATACACAAGGGCAAAGGAACGCCTTAGAACCTGGATTAACGAAAAAATACTTGTTACCGATACATCTGAGTGTGTCTATTTTTATCTTCAGGAATATAAAATTAAAGGCGAAAGGAAAACCCGTCTGGGATTTATCTCGTTGTTAAGTTTGGATGATAAAAACTCTATTTTTTCCCATGAGCATACCCGGATTGAACCTAAAGAGGACCGTCTACGTCTATTAGAAGCAGTACAGGCAAACTTAAGCCCTATCTTTGTTTTATTTCAGGATAAAAATAGAATAATATTGCGTATCTATGAGCAATATATTGAGCAAAAAACTCCTCTTATTGAATTAACGGATCAAGAAAATATTCTTCATAAACTCTGGAGGATAGATGAACCATATCTTTTGGATTTAATCCAGAGATCAATGCGGGATAGAAATATATTTATTGCTGATGGTCATCATCGTTATGAGGTAGCAGTTACCTACCGAAATTATTTAAGAGAAAAACAAAAGGTGTGTGTGGACGAAGAAAAAGATTACGATTATATTATGGCATATTTTACTAATATAGAATCGCGGGGGCTGGTAATTATTCCTGTACACCGTCTAATAAAAAACGTAGAATTAGATGATAGAAGTTTTATGGATAGAATAAAAGATTATTTTGAGCCGGAAGAGATAAAGGATAAACATAGGTTTTTCTTCTGCTTAGAAAAAGCAGGTCTTACCCAGCCCACACTGGGTTTGTATAAAGAAGCGCATTATTTTATCTTGCGTTTGAAAAGTTTAACTATTTTAGATAAAATAATTAAGGATAAACCCCGGCAGTACCGTAGGTTAGATGTGTCTATATTAAATTATATAATACTTAAAGAGGTTTTAAATATAGAACCGGAAGACAAAGAGAGGGTTAAATTTGATGTTGATGCAGAAAAGTTAATTATGCAAGCAGATAAGAATAGTATGGTATTTCTATTGAATCCAGTAAAAATAGAAGAGATTATAGAGATTGCCTCGGCAGGTTATCGTCTGCCACCTAAAAGCACTTATTTCTATCCCAAGGTTTTATCCGGATTGTTAATAAATAAGCTTAATGTGTAAAAAGGACAATAAAAATGATATATTTTTATGAACATTACGCATTTAACATTACACCATAAAATATGGCATTATTTGGTAAACCAAAATATACTATTGTAAGGGTCAGAAAAAAAGAAATTCCTGACGGGTTGTGGACTAAATGCGAACAGTGCAATCAGATGCTCTACAATAAAAATCTTGAGGAGAATCTCAAGGTATGTCCAAAATGCAATTTTCATTTTACTTTAACGGCTCAAGAAAGAATAAAATTGCTACTGGATGAAGGAACTTTTGAAGAATACGATGCAGATATGTTACCTTTGGACCCTTTAAATTTTAAAGGTCCTAAAACGTATCAAGAAAAAATTAAAGAAGATCAGGAAACCACAGGTCTAAAAGAGGCGGCTATAACCGGCGAAGGACTTCTG
Source organism: Candidatus Omnitrophota bacterium (assembly GCA_023818905.1). Classification (GTDB taxonomy): domain Bacteria; phylum Omnitrophota; class Gorgyraeia; order Gygaellales; family Profunditerraquicolaceae; genus JAMWDE01. The sequence goes on from JAMWDE010000171.1 coordinate 1,938, forward strand.
GATAATAAAAGGATTGTCTTTGTAGTTACAGATTCACGTTTTATTATGGGTTCTATGGGTTCGGTGGTAGGAGAAAAAATAACCCGGGCAGTAGAAAGGGCAACCCGACAGAGAATCTCTTTGATTATTATTTCCGGTTCAGGAGGAGGAGCCAGGATGCAGGAAGGGATATTAAGTCTTATGCAGATGGCAAAGACCTCGATGGCTATATCCAATCATCACAGGAAAGGTCTACTCTATATCTCAGTGCTTACCAATCCTACAATGGCGGGAGTAATGGCATCCTTTGCCGGGTTAGGTGATATAATTATTGCAGAACCCGCTGCTTTAATAGGTTTTACCGGACCAAGGGTAATTGAGCAGACGATAAGGCAGAAATTACCTCCCGGTTTTCAACGTTCAGAATTTCTTTTAGAACACGGTCTTATAGATATGATTGTAGAACGTAAGAATTTAAAACAAACCTTAAGTCAACTACTTGACTATTTGGCTTGATCTAATTATAATATAAAAGTATGGCACAGGTTAGCTTAAAAAATGTAACTAAAATATTTCCTTCAGGAATAAAGGCAGTAGACAATATAACCTTGGGCGTGGAAAATAAAGAATTTATGGTCCTGGTAGGGCCTTCGGGTTGTGGCAAATCTACTACCTTAAGGATGGTTGCTGGTCTTGAAGAGATAACCTCCGGACAGATATATATTGGTGATAGAATTGTGAATAATATTCCGGCAAAAGACCGGGATATTGCTATGGTTTTTCAGAACTATGCTCTGTATCCGCATTTTACCGTTTATGAAAATATGGCTTTTGGATTAAGATTAAGACACTATCCTAAAAGCGAGATTGACCGGCGAGTAAAAGAAGCAGCAGAGATTTTAGGTATAAAGCACCTTCTTAATCGC
>JAMWDE010000172.1 GCA_023818905.1 Candidatus Omnitrophota bacterium
AAAACAACACTAAAAGAATTGGCGATACAATTAATCAAGCTTTCGGAAGGTAGAACAGACGATAAGGATATGGAATTATTTAATAAAATCAAAGAACGAATTCAAAAATTTGATAATAAGAAACATTCTAAAATTACGCAAAAGGGCACCTGGATAAAAATAGTAACTTTATTTGATGATTTTATTAAAAGGTATTCTCAGAGTCCGTTGGTTATAGAGGCAGAGTTTAATATTGCGCGTTTATATATTGCTAAGAAAGAATATGAGAATGCGCGCAAGCAGTTACAGTCTATAATGGATAAATATAAGAAATCTGATGTAATATACTCAGAGGCACTGTTTCTTATGGGCAAGACTTATGAATTGCAGGATAACTGGGAAGCAGCCTTGATAGAATATAAAAAGAATATCCAGAATTATCCTGCCACGGCGAGGGGTTTAAGTATGCCTATATATATAGCCCAATACTATAAGACGAAATTTCAGCCTGAGAAGATGCGACAGGCTTACCAGGAAGCCATCAGGCATTATCAGGATCTTATTCAGCGCCACCCCGACAGTATCTTGGCCTATAATGCACATAACCTCATAGCCCAATGTTATGTTGCTCTAAAGGATTGGCAAAGCGCAATTGAATCTTACGATACAATAGTTGAAAAATATAAAGGTAAGGTTAACTTAGATGCCATACTTATGACAGAGGCATCCATATACAATACAGAGTTAAATGATAAAACCAAAGCAAGGCAACTATTGGAGCAACTGATAAAGGATTATCCTAAGAGTGGCTTAATAAATGTTGCTAAGGGGATGTTAAGACAATGGGAGAAAAAATGAGTCAGATAAAAATGAGAGAAGGTGAGATACAAGATATAAATTCCATAACGAGATCCATACTGAATGGTATACTCAAAGAGATTATGTATATTTTAGAAACGGAGTCCGGTTCTCTTTTTGTTTTTGACTCTGTAAACGAGGAATTAGTTTTGGATTCAATTTATAACTCATTGGATCCCTCTTTGATAATAGGCTTAAAGCAGAGATTAGGAGAGGGGATAGCAGGGAAGGTAGCGGAAGGCAAGACGCCCGTTTTAGTAAAAGATATTGACCGTAATGAGTTTTTTCATCGAAGTGGTTTCAGGCATTATCGTTCCGGTTCATTTATATCCATACCGCTTGTTAATGTTAAGGGTATTCTTTTAGGAGTGATAAATTTAACAGATAAATCTTCGGGTGGCTCGTTTACCGACAGAGATTTAGAAATTGCAGTTAGATTATGCAAATACGCCTGTTCTGTTATAGATACTATAAACGCCCAAAGACAAACCTCCAATAAGATAGATTCAGTTTTAGAAAAATATGCCTCAGTGGGTAAGTTAGCTGCAGGTGTAGTCCATGAGATTAATAATCCTTTGGACGGGGTTATTAGATACACTAATATCTTGCTTTCTCAATTAGAAGAGAATTCTGTTGAGAGAGACTATTTGTTAGAAGTCAAAAAGGGTCTGGATAGAATTAGCAATATTACACATTCGCTACTAGAATTCTCCCGCCAAATAAATTCTTCAGTCAACATAAAAAGACAATACGTGGATATCAATCAACTAATTGATGCATCCTTAGATATGCTTAATGTACAGTCTAGAAGCGATATCTGTATAAATAAAAGATATAGCCATCTACCTCGCATATTAGATATGGGCCTGCACTACATTGTGATTAATATTGTAAGGAATGCCTTGGATGCTATGCCTGAAGGCGGAACATTAGATATCGTAACAGGGATGAAAGAATCTATGATTGAGATTATTTTCAAGGATACCGGCGTAGGTATGTGCGAAGAGGTTAAAGAACGCATATTTGAACCTTTTTTTACTACTAAGGAGATAGATAAGGGGACAGGTTTGGGGCTTTCCATCTCTAATGAGACAGTTCTGCGCTATGAAGGCAGAATAGAAGTTGAGAGTGCTCCCAATAAAGGAAGCACATTTAAGGTGTTAATCCCTAAAAAATATTTAGAAAATGCATAATACGAATTACGACCATAGGCATATACTAGTAGTTGACGATGAACCATTGGTGAGAAGTTCATTGAGTGAATTATTAACTCTTTCAGGTTATACTGTCTCTACCGCCAACAATGGAAGAGAGGCCTTAGAAATACTTGATACCTATAACGTAGATCTGGTTATTACAGATATCAAGATGCCACAGATAGACGGTATACAGTTATTAAGAGAGATAAAGAGTAAATTCAAAGAAACCGCAGTCATACTGATAACGGGTTACGGTAGCATTGAAAACGCTGTCGAAGCGATGAAAGAGGGCGCTTACGATTACATTACCAAGCCGATTATGGATAGCGAGATAAAGATTATTATTGAAAGATTCCTGAATCAACGCAGACTTCAAGAGGAAAATATTATTCTAAAAGAACAACTTTCTGAAATGCAGAGAGAGCGTTTTTTGAATATCGTAGGACGGAATCAGAAGATGCAGAAGATCTATGCCCTTATAGAGGCTATTTCACAAACCAGGGCTACGGTGCTTATCCATGGCGAAAGTGGTACAGGCAAGCGTCTTATAGCTCACGCTATACATAAATGTAATCCAGACCAGAAAGATAAACCTTTCATAGAAGTTAGCTGCGGGGCATTGACTGAGACATTATTGGAAAGTGAGTTATTTGGTCATGTTAGAGGCGCCTTTACTGGCGCTATAAAAGATAAGATTGGGCGTTTTGAGATGGCAGATGGCGGAACCATATTTTTAGACGAGATAGACGCATTTTCGCCTGCATTACAGGTGAAATTATTAAGGGTAATTCAGGAAGGAGA
>JAMWDE010000173.1 GCA_023818905.1 Candidatus Omnitrophota bacterium
TTTACTGATCCCTTAAGTTCTCAATAACTTCAACCGCTTTCTTTCTTGCCCAGACATCTGCCTGTAGTATCTGATTGAGGTCAGGGTTTTTTATAACGCGATGACTCTCCATGACCCTCCTGATAATCTCAGGCAGAAAATAAAAATTCAATTTACCCTCTAAGAATCTGGCTACACCAACTTCGTTAGCAGCGTTCATAACGCAAGGTAATGTTCCTAATATTTTGGCTGCGTGGTATGCCAACTCTAAACAGGGAAAGCGCTTAAAGTCGGGCTTTTGAAAACTGATTTTTTTTAATCTGTAAAAATCAACGGTTGGCAACCATCCAACTAACCTCTCTGGATAGGAGAGCGCATACTGGATAGGAATACGCATATCTGTAATTGACAGCTGAGCAATAACCACCCCATCTATAAACTCCACCATTGAATGTACAATTGCCTCAGGATGTATAAGAACCTTTATCCTCTCAGGGTTTATATTAAACAGGAGCATCGTCTCTAACACCTCTAAACCCTTATTCATCAAAGTAGCTGAATCCACAGTAATCTTCTTACCCATCTTCCAGCGGGGATGATTTAATACCTCAGACTTACTAACCCGTTTCAAATCTCTTACAGATAAATTCAAGAAAGGGCCTCCAGAGGCAGTAAGATAGATATTCTTAACCTGGCTTGGGTCTTTACCATCTAAACACTGCCATATTGCTGACTGCTCGCTATCCACAGGTAGTAAATTTATATTTTTTTGTCTTGCCCTATCCATAATGATAGAGCCGGCCATCACCAACGCCTCTTTGTTAGCCAGAATAATATCCTTCTGGTTATCTATCGCCTTTAATATAGGATTAAGCGCATCTGAACCACTGATAGCCACTACTACCTCGTCTATATGCTCATCCTGAAGCATCTCTTCTAAACCTTCAGGTCCTAATAAGACCTTGGGTCTATTTTCTTTTAATCTTGACATAAATTCAACCCCTACCTTTATATCACTGATGCAAACCACAGAAGGCCTAAGGAGTCTTATCTGCTGATATAACGTATTGATATTAGATTTTGTACTTAAGCCTATCACCTTGACCTTTATGGGTAGGTGCGTAATCACATCCACCACATTCTTGCCTACAGAGCCTGTTGAACCTAATATCGCAATTCTCTTTGTTTTTTGCATCACCTTATTTAAAAATAATACTCATATAGAAATAGAATGCAGGAGCAGTAAAAAGTAGACTATCTATTAAATCTAAAAAACCACCCATTCCAGGAAATATATTACCTGAATCTTTTATCTGACAATCGCGCTTCATCAATGACTCAGACAAATCTCCTAATTGAGCCAACACGCCTAAAAATATACCTAAAAATATCAGATGTAAAAACCCGAAATCCAAAAAGGTCCTACAGGCTAAAGCAGCCAGTACACTGAACACCAAACCTCCTATTGAGCCTTCTGTGGATTTATTAGGACTGACGCGAGGCATAAGCGGAGTCTTACCAAACCTGGTACCTACCAGATACGCACCAATATCGCCCATTTTTGTGATTATAAGCACTGCTCCCAAAAGCCCTGTCCCACCAGAAAGGTAACGTATCTTAATTAAAAAACTTAAAAACCAAGCAATGTAAAGGATGCCAAAAACTGTCACAGAGATACCTATAATCACACCGTTATTATCCCGACGTCTAAATTGTAGGAGTATCAGTATCAAAAGAGCCAAAACCACCAAAAGGAGTTCCCAGGTCTTAGTAAGCTCAAAGCGCAACAGTATAGAAAGAGGTATAAGCGCTCCTATGCCCATACCAAAATATTTATATATACTTAAACCTTTCTTTTCCAACATAGTAAAGAATTCATAAAGACCGCCTAAGATAAATACAGTTATTACCAAACCTGCTAACCAATCAACAGATATAGTTGCCAAAATAATACCTATGAGTATGCCTGAACTAATTATCCTTTTTCTCAGCATATATACGCCCGAACCTGCGTTCCCTTCGCTGATAATCCCTGATTGCCTTTTCAAGCTCTTCCTTTCCGAATTCTGGCCAGAATTTCTTAGAAAAATATAGCTCGGTATAAGAGAGCTGCCAGAGCAAAAAATTACTTAACCTCATTTCTCCGCTAGTGCGTATCAAAAGGTCAGGATCAGGTAAACCAGCAGTATACAGATAATTACTAAAACTGTCTGTATCTAAATCCGAGGGATTAACCTTACCTTCTATAGCCAAGGAGGTAATTTTTTTTACTGCGTCTACGATTTCTTGTTTTGCCCCATAATTTAAGGCCAAGACCACTGTGAGTCCGGTGTTATCTTGGGTTTTTTCTTCTGCCCTTTTTATCTTGGTAATGAGATCTTGTGGAAGGGGATTCTGTCTCCCAATTACCTTAAAGCGGATGTTGTTTTTATCTAATTCATCTATCTGGCGCTCTAGAAAGCGGTTGAAGTAACGCATAAGTGCGCCTACCTCTCTCTTGGACCTGGCCCAATTCTCTGTAGAAAATGCAAAAAAGGTAATTACCTTTATCCCTAGCTCCGAGGCTGCCCTGACTATCTCTTTCATACGTTCAATTCCTTTGCGATGTCCAGCACTCCTAGACAGACCCTGTTTTTTTGCCCACCGGCCGTTGCCATCCATAATTATAGCGATATGTTTAGGTAGATTATTCTTATATAACATAAGTAGATAAATATTAATAAATTAAACTACGGATACAGGATATAAACATCAGTCTCCCATCCTTGGTTTATATTAGCGATGGACTCTAAAATCTATATCAGGGAAGATATTATCCTTGTATTCGATATCAGAAAGCCAGTTCTCAT
>JAMWDE010000174.1 GCA_023818905.1 Candidatus Omnitrophota bacterium
AAGTAATCTTTCCTTTAGCATTGGAGTTTAAACCTGAGATTATTATTCGTTATGGTGGTTCAGACCCGCATTACCTTGATGAGTTAGCCAATTTAGGTTTGACTCTGGATGGGTTTAGGATGATCGGACAGAAGGTGAATGTATTGTCCCAACAGGTCAGTCAAGGCAAATGTATAGACCTTTTACTTTCCGGTTATAATTCAGATATTCTTGTTTTTGCCTGGTCGGCATTGCTATCTGGACTACTGGATCTAGATATCGATTTAAACGATGCAAAAGAAAATCTTGCTCCTCCGTCTGATACACATCTAAGTGAAACTAAAGATATTATAGTTCAACTAAAAAGACATCTTAAGAAATACTGGAGGTGTATGGGCAATTAACAGGAAGGCTATAAAATACCTGATTAGAAAACAGATAAGGGCAAGATTGATCAGAAAATTTAGAAGGGGATTGATCAAGAGAAATTTGCGCGCTGAGCAGGTACTTAGAGATATATTAGATAACGCAGGAATTGATTATGTATATCAGGCTGGCTTCTTTACGCCACAGTCGTTTTATATTGTAGATTTCTACATAAAGAGTCCATATAAACTGATTATCGAAATAGATGACACCTCCAGTAAAGATACAAAAAGATACGATTACTACAAGAAAAAGATAGGATACTTAAGAAGGTGCGGCTTTAGAGTGTTAAGGTTCAGTAATAAAACTGTATTGGATGATAGATCAAAAGTGCAAAGGCAACTGTTTGACTGCATGCATAGAATTAGAAGGGGATGCATCTTAAAACATAATCTCAAAATGAAAATGATATTGTTTTTGTTAGTTGTAGTATTTTCATCCTCTGGCTGTGCTACTTTGTATAACCCTGCTACAGGTAAAAATGAGCTTATACTTATTGATAGTACTCAAGAGTTAGCGATTGGACATAGTCTTAGAGAAAAATTTATTAGACATCATCCCATTTCCTATAATAAAGAATTACAGGATAGGCTTAGTATTGTGGGAGAGAGAATCAGTAGGGTATCTGACCGCAAAGATATAGACTATAAATTCTGGGTTTTAAAAGATAAAGAATTAAATGCCTTAACCCTACCAGGAGGGTTTATCTATGTAAATGAGGGTTTGATAAGCATTGTTAATGACGATGAATTATCCTTTGTAGTTGCCCATGAAGTTGGCCATACCGCAGCCCGTCACATAGTTAAGAAACTTCAGGCGAACTTAGGATATCAGTTGCTTCTAGCGGTTGCATTGGCAGGCATAAGCGGAAACACCCAGCAGTCAACCATAGATATACTGAGGGGTATAGATACAATTTACAACCTAATAGAATTAAGATACAGCCGTCATGATGAATATGAGGCAGACAGGCTTGCAGTCAAGTATATGTTTTATGCTGGATACAATCCTTCTGCATCAATATCCTGTCTTGAGAAAATAAAACAATCAGAAGGTCCTAATTGGAAAATACTAAGTTATTTTCGCACCCATCCATATGTAAATGAACGTATAAAAGCCCTGGAGACTATTATCCCTAAATTAAATAATTAAGAAAATACCATGAAGAGCAATGTATACTTTATAAGAGTTGATTCTCAGGATAATAGCCAGAGAATAAAATCTCTACAGAAATTTTTAGATAAACTGGGGCATGTTTTAACCTATCAGAAAGAAGAATTTGTACCAGTAAAAATTACCATCGGAGATACCTCCTGCGTATACAATATTAAACCAGAATTTGTAAGGTGTATTATTACACACATAAAGAATCAACAAGCAAGACCATTCCTTTTTGATACAAATGTCATATACTTAGGACAAAGACAGAATGCAATCCAACATCTAAATTTAGCCCAGAATAAAGGCTTTGCTCATTCAAGAGTAGGTGCACCATTTATCATCGCAGATGGTATATTTGGTCAAGATGGCAGAGAATTCAAAATTAACTCAGCCAATGTTAATAAGATTAAGGTTCCTTCCTTTGTAGGTATGCTGGATAGTCTTTTAGTTTTATCTCATGCTACCGGACACATCTTATCCGGGTATGCAGGTGCAATAAAGAATGTAGCTATGGGTATGAGTTGCCGTCCTACGAAACAGACAATACATTCCTTGCTTAAGCCACACATCTTAACGGATAGATGCACTACCTGCAGATGCTGCATTGCTATCTGTCCAAAGGGAGCCATATCCTATAAGGATTCAAAGGTATCCATTGATCCAACAAAATGTATTGGTTGTGCAGAGTGTCTGTGTGCTTGTAAATTTAATGCCATATCTATAAACTGGCAGGAAGAGCCTTTGGTATTTATCAGGAGGTTAGTCGAAGTAGCAAATTTTATCCTATCCAAATTTAAAAATAAATTTTTCATAAACTTTGCTTTTGATATAACCAAAGAGTGTGACTGCATATCCACAAAGGACGAAAAGATGATTGTTGATGATTTAGGTATATTTGCTTCAGACGATATAGTAGCCGTTGACAAGGCAACTGTGGATATGGCAAAAAACTACAAAAGGATGCCTTTACTTGACCAGACAGAAAAGATTTACACAGAGATGTTTTTATATGCCCAAAGGATAGGTATGGGTAGCGCCGAATACAGTCTCATACAGTTATAGGGTTATGAAAAAATCAACTCTTAATAGAGAGATAAAACGTTTAAAGTTAATAAAAGAAGTCGTAAAGAAGAGATTTACTAATTTTGGAGTAAATAAAAAACAGGAAATCATTCGTCT
>JAMWDE010000175.1 GCA_023818905.1 Candidatus Omnitrophota bacterium
TTTTGACTAGTTGCATCGTGCCGCAGATGCACAAGGTTATAGGAGTAAGATAGAATGAGAATGCGAAAGAAGAACAGTTATGAGGGGCTACAGGAGAACATCAGAAATCTGAAGACGCCTAAAATAGATGTCTGGCGCAATAAGTATCTGGATAAAGAATACACTGTGAATATAGAAATTCCAGAATTTACCTGCATCTGCCCTAAGACTGGTCTACCAGATTTTGCTACTATAAGGATAGAGTATTCACCAGATAAATATTGCATTGAACTCAAGTCCTTAAAGATGTACACCATATTTTATCGCAATGTAGGTATATTCCACGAGCATCTAGTAAATAAGTTGCTTGATGATCTGGTAAAAGCCTGTAAGCCACGCTGGGTAAAAATTATTGGCGAATTCAATCCACGCGGTGGCATAAAGACAACTGTTATAGCGGAGTACAAAAGATGAGGACAATCAAGGTAGATAGGATTACCCAGGTTGTGGCTGAGTTATGTATCCGGGCAAATTTGTTTTTACGAAAGGATGTCTTGAATGCTTTAAGACAAGCTTATTTTAGAGAGAAAAGTAAGATGGCGCGTTGTATATTAGGTGCTATTATCAAAAATGCCAAGATTGCTCGTCAGAAGAGGTTACCCTTATGTCAAGATACGGGTATTGCAGTGGTGTTTTTAGAATTGGGCCAAGACGTAAGAATCACAGGAGGTAATCTAAATACAGCCATAAATAAAGGTATTGAGTTAGGCTACAGGAAGGGATATTTAAGAGATTCTATGGTTGCACATCCTCTATTACGAGGTAAACCAGTATTCTCTGGCGGTGTTATCCATATAGATCTGGTGAAAGGTAGTAGGATAAAGATTACAGTTCTTGCAAAGGGATTTGGCTGTGAAAACAAAACAGCGCTTAAGATGTTTAAACCTACTGCTGGATGGAAGGAGGTTAAGCATTTTATTATTGAGACAGTTAAGAATGCAGGACCAGACGCCTGCCCCCCTTATATTGTAGGAGTAGGCCTCGGCGGCACTGCTGAGTATGCGATGTTTTTGGCAAAGAAGGCGCTTCTTCGCAAAATAACCACTACTACTGGTTATGCGTTTAATGCCAAATTAGAATCGGATTGCTTAAAGGATTTGAACCAGTTAAATCTCGGACCAATGGGTTTGGGCGGCAAAACCACTGCCTTAGCAGTAAATATTGAGACCCACCCCACACACATTACTGGTTTACCTGTGGCAGTAAACATCAGCTGTCATGCCTTAAGGAGCGCAACTACAGTGTTATAGATTTGTTATTGAGTTATGGGACAATAAATAAAAATAAGTAAAAAAATGAGAAGGATAACCTCTCCTTTAACAAAAGCGCAGATAAAAAATTTGAAAGCAGGCGAAGAAGTTTTGTTGAGTGGAGCAATTTATACTGCCAGGGATCAGGCGCACAGAAGATTATGCGAAGCAGTGGTTAAAGGTAAAAAACCACCCATTGAATTAGAAGGTCAGATTATTTATTATTGCGGACCTACCCAGACTCCTCCGGGCCAAATTATCGGCTCCTGTGGTCCTACTACCAGTGCCCGTATGGATGAGTTTACCCCTATTTTGTTAAAGGCAGGGATAGCCGGAATGATTGGTAAGGGCAGAAGGTCTAAAGAGGTAGTAGCGGCAATAAAAAAATATGGCGCAGTTTACTTTTTGACCTATGCTGGTTGCGCAGCGTTGCTGACTCAGTATGTTAAAGAGAAAACCTGTGTTGTTTATCAGGATTTAGGTCCAGAGGCGATTTATAAAATAACAGTAGAGAATTTCCCTTTGATTGTGGCAATTGATGCCAAAGGTAGAGATATCTACGCTTAAAAATGGAGGTGTGGTTTATGATGATAAGACAGGATGGTAGAGCCGCTGATAAGATGAGAAAGATAGAGATTGTGCGTAATTATTTGAAATATCCTGAAGGCTCTTGTTTTATTCAATTAGGTAATACACGTATTGTCTGTACAGCTTCAGTAGAAGATTCGGTTCCTGTCTTTTTAAAAGGCACAGGTATTGGCTGGGTGACTGCAGAGTATGGCATGCTACCACGTTCTTGCCAAAACCGTATTCCACGCAATAAAGATTCGGGTAGGACATATGAGATTCAACGTCTTGTTGGTCGCTCCTTGCGCGCGGTCACAGATATGAAGACAATGGGAGAGCGTACTGTCTGGATTGATTGTGATGTTATTCAGGCCGACGGAGGAACGCGTATCGCTTCTATCACAGGCAGTTTCGTTGCCTTGGTAGATGCCTTTAATAAACTTAAGAATGACGGCCTGATAGATGAGATCCCTATTAAGGACTTTGTAGCAGCTATCAGCGTTGGTATCGTAAATAAGGAGTTGCTTTTAGATTTGACTTACGAAGAGGATTCTCAGGCAGAGGTAGATATGAATGTGGTGATGACCGGTAAAGGAGAATTCATTGAAATACAGGGGACTGCAGAGCGTCAACCTTTTGATAAACAGCAGATGGATAAACTCTTGGAATTGGCAAAGAAGGGCATTGCAGAACTGATTGATATTCAGAAAAATCTCTTAAAGGATATTTTATAATTATGGAATTAGTGGTAGCCACAAAAAATAAGAAGAAATTCCAAGAGATAAAGGAAATGTGCAAGGGCCTGAATTTAAAGATTACTTCCTTAGCAGACTATAAGGATTACCCTTGTATAATAGAGGACGGAGACACCTTTCAAGAAAATGCAA
>JAMWDE010000176.1:0-590 GCA_023818905.1 Candidatus Omnitrophota bacterium
CGGATCAAAAAATCCATTAAGCCCCTTATTCTCTAAAGGCTCATCATAAGGAATGCTCCAAATGCGAAATAAACCCACCACATGATCAATCCTTAAAATGTCATAAAACTCTGCAGCATAGTGAAGTTTCTCTTTTATGTAACGCCAATTATCTTTGGCTATGTTATCCCAATTGTAAGTAGGCATTCCCCAACGCTGACCTTTGGCACAGTACATATCTGGAGGTGCTCCTGAGGCATACTCTAATTTAAAAAACTCAGGGTGTTGCCAGACATCTGCACTATCTCTAGAGACTAAAACCGGCAAATCCCCTTTGAGCAAAATCCCCTTGGTTTTAGCATAGTTCCTTATATCTTTAAATTGCTGGTAGAGCAACCACTGAACCCAGATGTAAAATAAAATTTCTTTCTGGTGCTTTTCTCTAAATCTTTCTAAATGATAAACCTGGCGTTGTCTATGCTCCTCCTCCCATTCATACCAAGCCTTACCTGTATAATACTCCTTAAGAACTTGGTAAAGTGCAAAATCCTCAATCCAGTATTTATTTCTTTGTATAAAATCTTTAAGCCCGGAATGATTCCAGGCGTGTT
>JAMWDE010000176.1:600-2738 GCA_023818905.1 Candidatus Omnitrophota bacterium
GAGATCTTGGCATACTTTATGCCATAATCCACGTTGCTCAACCCAACGGGAAATCTTTCCTTTATCTCATCCAACCGTTCTTTGATTTTACTCTTGCGAATAAAAGGAATACCCCTCAGACATATGTATGCTGGCTCCAAGGCAAAAGAACTGATTGAATCATAAGGACAAAATAGGCCTGAAATTTCATTCATTGGTAATAACTGAACTATACTATTTTTGGTCTCAGCTGCCCAGTCAACAACAAGCCTCAGGTCTTCCACATCGCCTATGCCAATACTGTTTCGGGAATATACTGAAAATAGAGGCACCACAATACCCGACCTACGCTTGAGACCAATCCTCTGCCACTTTGGTCCTGAGGCAGTCTGTAGGAGATTATAAGGTTCTTGAATTTTTAACATCATAGTTATTTTTAAGTTTTAATCACCTTAAGCTTTGCCCCTTTTTCTACTTTAAGTAGTTTTTGGGCTGAACCATTCTTAATAGCTACCTCCAAATAGCCGAAACTATCAAACAAGGCTAAAGGCCTAAGACTACTACCTTCAAAATAACCCTGTGAAATCTTGTTTATTACAACCCCTTCTATAACGATCTTGAATCTTCTATCTTTAGTAAAATTATCAAAGGTATTTTTGTCTATATTGGAAATCAGATTGCCAAAATTATCAATATGAATGATTTCACCAATTAGATATCTATTATTCTTTTTTAACTCTGGAAATTCTAAAGGCATAAGCGAATCTGTTATCTTTCCAAACTTCTCAACGCATTCGCCTTTAGATACATATGCCGCCACGGGTGCAAATATATCACGACCTTCAAACGTATCAGAAACAGGTTTTAAGAAATATCTCTCATTAGTTATCTCTATTATCTTTAAGATAGTCTCATCTTTTAAGGCAAACCAAAATACTCCATTATCAGGTCCTATGAAAAAATAATCCTTGGTTTGAACCAAAAGCCTTTTTCTTTTTGAACCTACACCAGGGTCAACCACCACCAGATGCACCGTGCCCAAAGGAAAATATCCAAACGAGCCTCTAAGTAAAAAGGATGCCCCTAAAACGTCTTGAGGTTCTATCTCATGACAGAGGTCTACAATGGTAACCTTAGGGTTTATCTTTAATATAACTGCCTTCATTACCCCTACAAAGTTATCTTTATAACCAAAATCAGTAATCAGACTTATTGTGTTCATATAACAAAGAGAAATCCTATTATCCTATCAAACCAGAATATGGATAGAAATGCAGCCAAGGAAAGAAACGGTCCATAGGGCAGGGTATGGTCTTTCTTTATTAAAAGATTCATTGTGCCAAAAAGTACACCTAAAAAAGGGGCCAAGAAAAAAGTTAGAAGCGCATACCTCCAACCCAAAAATGCACCAACCATTGCTAAAAGTTTCACATCCCCTCCTCCCATAGAAGAGGTTTGGCCTTGAATAGGAGGCCTTTTGAGTAGTCTAAAATAAATCACATCAAATATAAGCCCGGTAAGATAAATGATCCCGCCACCTACCAGAATACCTAACAGAGAATCAAACCATGGACCCAGATTATGTTGCTTAGAAAACAACAGAGATCGAAAAAGATTAAGATGAAAACCTACTACAATTCCACCTAAAGATATCTCATCAGGGATGATTCTGTGTTGGATATCTACAAAGGTAGCAATTATGAGACCGCAGGTAAATAGAATGTAGAAGAAAAAATTAAAACCTAAACCAACACGAAGATAAAATAAAAGAAATATGAATGCGCTGAGCAACTCCACCAAAAAATACCTAAACGAAATCTTCTGTTTACAGAATCTGCACCTTGCCCTTAGAATAATATAACTTAAAAGAGGTACGTTATCATACCAAAGGATCAGTCTTTTACAATGTGGGCAATAGGAACGCGGTCTAACTATCGATTCCGATAAAGGTAATCTATGGATACATACATTTAAAAAACTACCCACTATAGAACCGAAGATAAAAACTACTACCTTATCTAACATCTCATCCTCTTAAGTAAACTTCCTTTTTATCTGACCTGCCTTTCATAAGGCTTGTGTATTATTCCAATGGATACCTTTAGAACGAGTTTTGGTTAAAATCAACGTTTGAGATACCTTCAAGTATACTCACACTG